>JAISNW010000051.1 GCA_031276055.1 Deferribacteraceae bacterium
TAATGATGCAGACAACGCCGAAAAATATCTCCTTATCCTCTCAGAAGAACACCCAAACTATGCACTCCCTGACCTATTCTTAGGCGATATTTACCACAACCAGCAAGATTACGAACGCACCGTTCGCCACTATATGCAGGCGGCTGCCAATATGAAGGGGAAGGCGAAACAGACGGTGCTTAAATATGTAGGGGCGCTGGCTTTGCAAAAACCAGACTATGAGTTGGCGCAGAAGGCTTATACCTTAGCATTAGCAGACAATAACACCGATCCGCAGCTATACTATATGGCGGGCGTCTCCGCCGCCGCAATAGACAACAACACCGCCGCCGCCCAAAAGATCTTTGATGAAGGGGTTAAGCTATTCCCTGATTATACTATCTTGCGGATCCGCAGTGCAATTAATCTGATGACGGACGAAAAATACGGCGAGGCTATCGAAATTCTCAGCAAGATAGATGCTATCGAGCGGGATGTGCAGTTCTATTTCTTAATGGGCAGCGCCTATCTTGAATTGAAAGATTACGATAAAGGCGCTGAAGTCTTAAAAGAAGGGTTGAAGGAGTATCCAGAAAGTATAGAGCTTATGCAGACCCTCGCCTTTAATTATGCCAACGCCAAACGCAATGAAGAGTGCGTGGAAGTTCTAAGAACCGCTATAAAGCTGGACCCTGATTCCGCCATGCTGCAAAACTTTTTGGGGTATATGTATGCAGATATGAATATCAACTTAGATGAAGCGGAAGTTCTAATTGACAAGGCTTTAGCCCAAGAACCTGAAAATTACGCCTACCTTGATAGTAAAGGGTGGCTGCTCTTCAGGAGAGGAAAGCTCAAAGAGGCTGAAAGCTATATTAGGCGCGCCGATGCTCTAAATCCAGGCGACCCTGAGGTGTCCGAACATATAAAGGCGATAGAAGCCGCCAAAAAATAGTGGGAAAGTTTCTTTTATCCGCCCTCTGTTTGCTAATATTAACCGCCTGTGCAGTAAAAGCTCCGGGGGTTTCTACCGCCCCCTTGAGCAAAGGGGATGCTTTACGGGCGGTGCGTTCAGGTGCGGTTAATTTGTGCGGGTATAGCGGCAAGGTTAGGATAACCTATGCTGTAAAGGAGAGTGAACAGCGTTTCAGCGGTTTGCTGAAAAAAAGCTGCAATGGGGATATAGAGCTTAAAATTCTAGGGCTTTTTGGAGTAGTTTTAGCAGAAGTCACCTTAAAAAACGGGGTTTATAAAGCTGTCAGGGGGGGAGAGGATGTCACAACCGATCTTGCCGCTATAGTGGGGAAGCAAGAGCTGCACCTTATAAACAGAACCTTAACCTTTCCATCGATATTGCCTGACAACTCTTATGAATACGATACATTAGGGGGTCTCTCCGTTTTTAAGAAAGGGGGCGCTACCTTAATAACAGACAGTGCAATGAATATCGCCACAATTATTCGCGCTGATTCTGTTACAAAATACACTTGGGAAGAGAAAACTCCTAAATCCGCCGCAATGAATTGGGGGAAAGAGGGGATAAAGATCGATTTTTATGGGGAGTGGCGATAATAAAAAAAGGCAACAAGCTCCAAACTCTGCTGAAAGATTCTTTTGTCTATGGTTTAACCTTCTCCCTCTCTAAATTTGCTTATCTCTTGCTTATCCCTATCTATACCAGATTTTTAACCGTAGGGATGTATGGGGCGCTTGACACCCTCCTCCTTATCGGCGCTATGCTTAACATAATATTCCTTGCAGGGCAGGAAGAGGCTTTAGGAAGGTTCTATTATGACGCGCTGGACGAGAAAAAAGGGATTATAGGGGCTGTTTTTTCAAATATCCTCTTAGCATCACTCTTGCTCACTGCTCTGCTATTCTTCTTTTCAGAGCAGCTGACGGTTATTATCTTTAACTCCAATGAGTATCTGTATGAATTTAGGCTGATCCTCTTATACTCTTTCTCCACTGCTCTGCTTATCTTTTTTCGATCTCTAGCGCGCTGGGAGTTTAAGAAAAAGAGCTATTTTTTTCTCACCTTGGCTCCTACTATCTCTATAATAGTATTAACTTTTATAGCTGTAAAAGTATTAAATTTAGGTATTCGCGGCGCGCTGTACTCGCAGATAATCTCTAATACTCTCTTTGTGCTGATTGGTTTCTCCCTATTCCGCTTTTCTCCGCCTAAAAAGCGCTTTTTCATCCCTCTGCTAAAATACGGCATCCCGATCATGATTACCATATCGCTGGCATCGCTGTATAACGTCATAGACAAGGCTTTCTATATACATATATTCGGCGGAGATACGCTTGGTCTGTATTCTCTTGGGGGAAGGTTCGCTCTATTTATTGCCTTGCCGCAATCGGCGTTTTGGGCTGCATGGGCTCCTCTGATCTTTTCCACATATAAAGATAGAGACAGCCTAGACACAATAAACAACACCCTCCTGCTCTTTTCTGCTCTCTTTTCGCTGGCTCTCGTTCTGCAATTTTCCTTTGCTGAAATTATAGTAAAAATTATATCAAACGCCGTCTACCTTGAAGGGATAAAATTTGCCCTCCCATTAGCATTTTTAATAGTTTTGGAAGGTTCTTCCAACATTAGCTCTATAGGGATAGAGCTAGAAAAGAAAACCTATATTAATGCCCTAATATTAGCGGGCGGTGCAATTTTAGCAATAGCCCTTATCTTTTTATTAACCCCTCTCTTTTCAGCTCCAGCGATAGCTTACGCTCTCTTGTTAAGCAAGGTGTTTACCACAACAGCGCGTATTATAATAAGCTCTAAAATTTCATCATTGCACCTTAAAGTTATTCGCCCATACCTAGCTTTAGCCCTATCTTTTCTCCTCTCATTTATCAGCATTAACTTAAACAGCCCGCTTTTTGCGGTTATTCTCTTTAGAGCGGCGGCTATAGCCTTAATGCTTATATACCTAGCTGTCGTTTTAAGGGAGCTGGGTTTATTAAAAATGCGAAAAATGCGCACATAACAGCTTTTTAACATAGTAAAAGTTGATTTATAAAAAAAATAGCTAATATTTTAAATTTTCTACTTGATTTTTTCTTCAATCAATGCCATATTAGCACTCAAGAGAAGTGAGTGCTAATTCACAACAACTGTTTATTAAGACTATAATTCAGGTGTGGTTAGGCTGCTCACAAAAATATTTTTATGGAGGCTTAGTTTATGGCAAGTATCCAGCCATTGCAAGACCGTGTTTTAGTTCGCCGTTTTCAGAGCGAAGAGAAGACTGCGTCCGGTATAATAATTCCGGACAGCGCGAAGGAAAAACCCCAAGAGGGTGAAGTTATCGCTGTAGGACCAGGCAAAACCCTAGATAATGGGACAAAGCTGACCCTTACCGTTAAAGCGGGCGATAAGATACTTTTCGGTAAATATGCCGGCAGCGAAGTTCGCCACAATAATGAGGATTTCCTTATAATGCGCGAAGACGACATACTTGGAATCATTAACTAAAGGAGAAGCTAAAGATGGCAAAGAACATTACTTACAGTGAAGATGCCCGCCAATACATTTTAAGGGGCGTAGACAAACTGGTTGATACCGTTAAGGTGACGATGGGTCCTAAGGGGCGCAATGTTGTAATAGAGAAGAAGTTTGGTGCGCCCCTTGTTACAAAAGACGGCGTTACCGTTGCTAAAGAGGTTGAACTTAAAGACCCGATAGAAAATATCGGTGCGCAGATGGTTAAAGAAGTCGCCTCTAAAACAAGCGATGTAGCAGGCGACGGCACCACAACCGCCACCGTTCTTGCACAAGCGATATATCGCGAGGGAATTAAAAATGTTGTTGCAGGCGCCAGCCCAATGGAGCTTAAAAGAGGGATCGATAAAGCAGTTGAAAGGGTAGTTGAAGAGCTTAAAAGGCTCTCCAAAGAGATTCAAGGCAAAACCGAGATCGCTCAAGTTGGGGCTATTTCCGCTAATAATGACCGTGAAATCGGCGATATTATTGCAGATGCTATGGAAAAAGTCGGCAAAGACGGGGTTATCACAATTGAGGAGAATAAATCCACAGATACGGTTTTAGATGTTGTGGAAGGGATGCAGTTTGACAGAGGCTACCTCTCCCCTTACTTTGTTACCAACCACGATGCTATGCAGGCGGTTCTTGAGAATGCCTATGTGCTTATCCACGAAAAAAAGATTTCCAGCATGAAAGATATTCTTCCTATCTTGGAACAGTTGGCAAAACAATCATCTCCTTTCCTAATAATAGCTGAAGATATAGAAGGAGAAGCCCTTGCCACCCTAGTGCTTAATAAACTGCGCGGCACTCTCAACTGCGTTGCGGTTAAAGCGCCAGGTTTCGGGGATCGCCGCAAAGAGATGCTTAAAGATATTGCGGTGCTTACAGGCGGTCAGGTTATCAGCGAAGATTTAGGGATAAAACTTGAGAATATCGCCTTAAACGATCTAGGAAAGGTAAAAAAGATCGTAGTTGATAAAGACAACACCACCATTGTAGAAGGCAGCGGTTCTCAAGATGAGATCAAAGCCCGTGTTAATCAACTTCGCAAACAGATTGACGAAACAACCAGCGAATACGACCGTGAAAAGCTTCAAGAGCGTTTGGCGAAACTCGTAGGCGGCGTTGCAGTCATTAAAGTTGGGGCTGCCACTGAAACCGAGATGAAAGAGAAGAAAGCCCGCGTTGAGGATGCCCTAAACGCCACCAAAGCAGCGGTCGAAGAGGGAATAGTGCCTGGAGGCGGCGTTGCTCTTATCAGGGCTATGTCTGTGCTGAAAAACTTCAAGATCGCCAAAGAACAACAGACAGGGGTTGAGATTGTCCGCAAAGCTCTTGAATATCCGCTGCGCCAGATTGTTGAAAATGCGGGGTATGAAGGCTCTATAGTTGTCAATAAGATTAAAGATGCACGCACTCAAGCCTTCGGCTTTAACGCCGCTACAGAAGAATATGAAGATCTTCTTAAAGCGGGCGTAATTGACCCTACCAAAGTTACCCGCTCCGCTCTGCAAAATGCGGCATCCGTTGCGGGGCTTATGCTCACCACTGAAGCTATAATTACCGAAATTCCTGAAAAGAAGGAAGCTCCAATGCCTGGAGGCGGTATGGGCGGCATGGGCGGCATGGATATGATGTAGAAACGATATAAAAGTTTTCTTTTTCTAGTATAATGGGGGAGTTTGGCGTCATCGTGATTCAATAATGCCGACTCCCCTGTATTTCTCATCTTTACCCCTCCAATTACCCCGCATAAACACCAAAACCATTAACTAAAACCGCTGGCAACCTTCTCATAGTTTGGATTATACTGAAAGCGAAACACCATTCCTATGAAAATGTATTTTTGGAGTCAAAGCACCTTGGATAGCGGCAAGGTATGCAATGAATTCTACATCGACCCTTGCCGCCGTGTGCTCTTGAAAGAAATTATAGGTTTATCTATGAATGCCCGGGGCCGGACTTGAACCGGCACGGCATAACTGCCAAAGGATTTTAAGTCCTTTGTGTCTACCTATTCCACCACTCGGGCTGTAACCATGATAATTAAGCATATAGAGGGTGCATTGATAAAATTAAACATAAAAAATATCCTCCTGTATTTGATCGCAATTTTACTATGCACTCCCTATGCGCTCTTGTCAAATATTTTTTTATTTGCAATTTACTTTTGATACACACTCACGTAAATCACTCTCCCGATGTGAGATATACCGCTCTGTTGTGATGATGTTGGAGTGTCCTAAAAGTATTGAAACTATGCCAATACGAGAACCAGTGTCTATCAACCGTGTAGCAAATGTCCGCCTCAGATCATGAAACCGCCCTTGCTCTATACCCGCACGCTCCATCGCCTTCTCAAAAGCACCCGAAAAATCAATGCTCTTAAATATCCGCTCACCCTCTTTACAACCCTTCATAACTTCTTCAAGTACGGATAAAGCTGCATCATTTAACGGAACTGTGCGGCTCTCCCCAGTCTTAGTCATAGACCAATGCAAGAGGATATTCTTCTGCCTTAAATTCACATTAGCCTTAGTCAATTTCAATATCTCTCCCCGCCGCATACCAGTATTCACCGCCAATACTACTATCGGATGAAGCTCCTTATTCCTGCTCGCTCTGCACTCATCAAACAATACATCAAGCTCTTCCTCCGTAAAAGAACGCCCGCGTTGATACTCCTTAGACTTTTTTACACCCCTCAACGGATTGCGGATAAGATCGCCCTCGTCTATGGCAAAATTGAATATATTGCTAAAACGAGCAATATAACGGTTTACCCTAGCCTTCGTAATCTTACGTTCAGCCTGCAACTCCGCAAAAAAAGAGATTAGATCATTCCTAGTGATTGAAGTTAAAGGCTTATCTGCTATGCTGTAAGTTAATATGATGTCAATCATCAGCATATCTTGACGATAACTCTTTAAGAGTTTGCTCCGATGAAATTCTACATACTTTTCACGTATGTAGCCACCTAGTGAAATTGATTGATTCATGCGAATCCTCCTTAAATACTATATTTAAGGCAGACTGTCGAATAAGTCTTTTTTTTCTTTGATTTATTTTTATTATATGTTATTCTAATTG
>JAISNW010000139.1 GCA_031276055.1 Deferribacteraceae bacterium
AAGGAGCTCCAATGCAGATTATGCTCTCATAACTTATGGGACGATGCTTGCTAGGGCGTTATCCGCGTGGGAGCTTATTAATGCTGAGCGCCCTTTTGCTGTCTTTAACGCGTCCTGCCCGCTTCACCTCAATAAAGAGGGGGTTGAAACACTTAAAAGGTATAAAAAGATATTTGTTTTAGAAGACCATTATTCCGCCACAGGGCTATTTGCCACCCTCTGCCAACTTGCAGCAACAGATAAGATAACATGCGATATTACCCCATTCGGTGTAACAGGATACGCCCCCTCCGGTTCATCTAAAGACCTTTATAAACTTTTGGGGTTAGACGCCGCCTCTGTAGCCGAAAAGATCAGATCATCATGCTGATATACGGGAGAAATCCGGTTTTTGAGGCGGTAAAAACGGGAAAAGCTGAAAGGATATTTATACGTAAAGGGGCGGTTGTCTACGATAAAACTTTTAACCTTCCTGTATCCGTGCTTTCCAAAGGCGAT
Source organism: Deferribacteraceae bacterium (assembly GCA_031276055.1). Classification (GTDB taxonomy): domain Bacteria; phylum Chrysiogenota; class Deferribacteres; order Deferribacterales; family JAISNW01; genus JAISNW01. The sequence continues at coordinate 499 of JAISNW010000139.1, forward strand.
TTTGACGCCAAATTTCCAAAGGAGGCGCAAGGTTTAGGAGGAGAAACTGCGGATATAGCCCCTATAGATTTTGATATAAATAAGATAAAGAGCGGCGGAGTTGTTATTTTAGATAGGATACAAGATCCGCAAAATTATGGCGCTATACTGCGCTCTGCAGTATGTTTCGGCGTTCAGAGTGTAATTACGCCTCGCTATAACCGAGCCCCTATCACCCCTGCTGTGGTAAAAGCGAGCGCTGGAGCGGTTTTTTATTTAGATATATTTGAAATAACAAATCTAAGGCAGGCTTGCGCAGCTTTGAAAATAGCGGGATATACTATCCTTGCAGCATCTTCAGACGGCAGCATCTCTTTAAGAGGGTATCTGCCGCCGCCTAAAATAGCGGCAATAATAGGCTCTGAAGGGCGGGGGGTTAGACAATCCCTTAGTGAAGAGGCGGATGGAGCGCTAAAGATAGATATTCAAGAGGGTAAGATTGACTCTCTTAACGCGGCGCAAGCCGCGGCGATCGTGTTTTTTGCCCTATTTGGCTAATCCACTCCTCCTATCTTTTACCTGAACAATATGCCCCTGCTAAGCACATAATAAAAGAAACAATAAAAACCCAACGCAGTGCGCTTAAAAAGAACGGCGCAACGGCGGCGGACACTTCCATATCCCCAATAAAGATTGAGAGGAATAGCCCTGCCATCCCCATACTGAACGACATCCCAACTTGACGCATAGTGGCGGTAACAGCGGATGCTTGCCCATAATACCTCTTATCAACTGAACTCATTATGGCGTTTGTGTTTGGAGATGAGAAGAGCCCAAAACCCAACCCCGTCAACATAAGATTTGCAATTATATAACTAGCGGGGGTTGATGCTGTAGTAAATATAAGCCCAAAAAGCCCAGCCGCCGAAAAGAGCATCCCCGCTGTGGCAAGTTTTGCTGGGGTAAACCTCTCTGAAAGTTTACCCGCCGCGAGGCTTGCAGCCACCTGAAGAATAGCTTGAGAGATAAGCGCCAACCCTGCTGTAGTTTCTCTAAAACCGAGCACAAATTGCAGATGAAGGCTTATCATAAACGTTGTGCTTGCACTGGCAGAATAGTTGATTAGGGCGGCGAGGTTTGAAAAGGCAAAAAGATGGTTCTCTGTGAATAGGCGGATATTTATTATTGGGGCGCTAATTTTAAGCTCATAGCAGATAAAAGCCGCCATAGCAGGAACTCCAATTATAAGGGATATAAAACCGCGTGGTTTTGGAATTGCGGTAAATCCATATATTATGGCAATAAGAGCTATTCCAAAGAGGAGAGCGCCTGCAAAATCAAAGCGTTCACCCCTATCGATCGGTTCTTGGCGTTCTATCCATAGATTTGCCGTTAAAAAAGCTGCTATACTGACTGCACCTGTGAAATAAAAGATGCTCTGCCACCCAAAATGTTCAGCAAGGAAACCGCCTAAAACAGGACCAGCTGCGAGAGCAGAATAGACGGCGGCAACATTTATGGCGAGAGCTTTTGCTCGATTAGAGGGGTGGACAACAGCCACTAGGATTGCCATCCCTGTGGCAAAAAACATGGCTGCAAATATACCTGAGATAAAACGCAGGCAGATCAGAATCGCTGTATTAGGCGAAAGTGGTGAGATAAAGAGGGTAACAGCCAACCCCGCAAGCCCCAGGGAATATATCTTTCGTCGGCCGTATTTGTCTCCTAATTTAGCAAATGGGAGTTGAAAGAGCGCCGCCGCTATCACAAAAGCTGTATTAAACCACGCTAGAGATGTTGAGGTAAACGAAAACCTAAGTGCGATTTGGGGAAGGGTGAGATTAAAAGCTGAACCCATAAAGGGAACTAAAACCGCTGAAACGCAAAAAACTGACATCACCCTTATTGAAAGCGGAAACGTTGCTCTGTTATTCATTAAAAGCCCCAAATGCAAGAATAGAAACAAGCTGATTATTTTGGAAAGGCAAGCTGCCCTGAATACATATACTATTACATTTAAAAGTGCAAGATGTTTTACCTAAAAGAGCCCGCAAGTGAGGGGGAGGGCATACGCCCTCCCCCTGAAATTATGAGAGGCAACGATAGATTATCTAATATACTTCGTCCTGCAGAGCATCATAGTCCTTCTCTCCTGTGCGGATTCTGTATACGCTTTCCACATTGTAGGTGAAAATCTTTCCGTCTCCGATGCCGCCGGTGTAGAGAACTTTCTTAGCAGCTTCTACAACAACTGATACAGGCACCTTGCAAACAACTATCTCTACTCTAACTTTAGGATGCAGCTTTACTTCCAACGGAGCGCCGCGATAGTATTCGGCATGTCCGCGCTGATAGCCTGCTCCTAGAACTTGAGTTACTGTAAGCCCAGTAATGCCGACATCGCTTAGAGCGTTCTTTAGCTCGTCAAATTTGCTCTCACGGGTAATTATAGCAATCTTTGTCATCTTGAGTCCGTCTGTGGCTTTCGGCTTTTCACCGCTTACTACTGGAACATGAGGAGTTTCTTCGCTTATAGTTGTAATATTGGTGGCGAAATCTGCATAGCTGGATGAAAGAGCGTGTTCAGTAATATCAAGCCCTACAATCTCCTCTTCTTTGGTTACTCTAAGACCTACGGTCTTATTGATAACAAAGAAGGCAATCCCCATAGCGACCACGATCCAAGCAAATACAGCTGCCACCCCTAGCGTTTGAACGCCTAGCAAGCCTGCTCCGCCGCCGTATAAGAGCCCGCCGTCTATAGCAAATACACCCACAAGTATTGTACCAACTGCACCGCATATCCCGTGAACGCCTATAGCGCCGACTGGATCGTCTATACGAACTTTTTGATCAAGAAATTCTATACCGAACACTAAAAATACGCCGGCTATAATGGCTATAAGCACTGCTCCATAGGGAAGCACGGCATCGCAGCCTGCGGTAATGGCAACAAGCCCGCCCAACGCACCGTTTAATGTCATAGAAACATCGGGCTTGCCGTATTTAAACCATGTGATGGCGCAAGCGGTGAAAGCGCCCGCCGCAGCGGCTAGGTTTGTGTTCACAAAGATTAGGGATGCGCTGATAAGAGAATCATCGCCCGTCATAGATACGGTTGAACACCCATTAAACCCAAACCAGCAGAGCCAGAGGATAAATACTCCCAGAGCGCCTAATGTAAGAGAGTGCCCTGGTATGGCGTTTACCTTGCCGTCTTTGGAATATTTGCCTATGCGGGGTCCTAAGAAAAACACCCCTACAAGCCCAGCAGCTCCGCCTACCATATGAACAGCGGTTGAACCTGCAAAGTCATGAAAACCTAGCTCATAAAGCCAACCGCCGCCCCATATCCAGTGAGAAGAGATTGGATAAACCAGTGCGCTTATAACTATGCTATAGCAGAGGTAGGCGACAAACTTTGTCCTTTCTGCCATAGCGCCTGAAACTATGGTGGCGGCAGTGGCGCAGAAAACCGTTTGGAATATTAGAAATGCTAACTTAGGATAGGAATCTCCGCCGATGCTGTCGCCTAAGAGCATAATATCCGGTTTTCCTATTAAACCTGCTACATCATCGCCAAACAAGATGCCAAAGCCTATGAGCCAGAAAAAGATGCTCCCCGCCGAAATATCCATTACATTTTTCATTACTATATTTCCAGCGTTTTTCGCTCTGGTAAACCCTGTTTCCACCATACAGAAGCCCGCCTGCATAAAAAATACTAAGGCTGCCCCTAGCAATACCCAGATTGTGTCAACTGATGAGAACATAATCCCACCCTCCTAAGCTTATTTCCTTTACTATATGCAAAAGTTGTGCCATAGTAAAAACCTTATATGTATAAGCTAGTTATAAAAATTATATATATCTAATATTATGAAAAAATTTAACAATTTTAGTAACTTTGTCTTTATAATTATACAAATTTGTAATAATTATTCTTTATAGCTTGTAGAAAAGAGGTATAACCCTATGAAAAATAGAGGCGTCATAGAATAAAATTGTTGAAACTACAATTTTGTAATAAAGCTATTCGTCTAATGTTCGTAAAATCTCGTTGAAAGCGGTGATAAGTTCTTCCTGCTCCTCTTGTGCAATATTTCTTGCATCCAAAAACCGCTGAAAGAGGCGGTTAGGGGTGCGCAGGTCTTCAAAATTTCCAACCGTCATAGGTTCAATCTCTTCCAACTTTTCTATATGAATTATCTCAACTCCGCTGTTATCTGTGAGTTCCATTAAACTCTCTTTAACTTGATTATAGCTTTCAGAGCCGCTGCATCTTATCAGAAGCCAGCCTTGAACGCCTGATCTGATTAAACTCTCTGTTTCATAATAGACTTTATCAAAACTCCCTTCAATATTGATAATATTTTGAAATACAGGGGTAAAAACCTCCTTAATTAACCGCTCTCCCTCCTTAAACTCGACAACTATAACCTTCTTATCACTTCGGTGGGTTTGCATTGGGTTCATATCTATAGGAGAACCTGAATAACGGAAGTGCTCCGCCTTATTTACTGTCATCGCAGAGTGGATATGCCCTAGAGCAAAGTAATCTACCTTTTGGATAAAGCTGGTTAAATCAACCGTTTCATCTTTGAGCCCCTCGTATTTATTGCGCCAAACCCCATCTAAACCCGCAGCGCTCAGGTGGCCGACGGCAATAATAGGCGCTTTTACGCCGTGTACTGAAATTATCTCTCTCTGCTTATATTCTGCATAGGCAATCATATCTGAAAAGCGCTTGAGTGTATCTTGAGGGGTGGGCAGATACGCGGCTGCACAAACGATTGCCTTGACCACCCCATCTCTTTCTATAAGGATTACCCCGCCCTCTATATCTTCTGAAAGATCCCCTACTGCATATACATTTATAGTTTTAAGAAGGTTTTTAGGCGCTGCAATAAGAGAGGGGGAATCGTGATTTCCGCCTATGATTACCGTATAGGCAGATGAGGTGCGGCTTAAAAAATCATAATAGAGCTTTTGGGCGGCATTTGACGGTGTATGGGTTTCAAAGATATCCCCTGCAGCAATAAGGAGATCCGCCTTCTCCTCTCTAATTAGGGCGGAAAGCCAGCTTAAAAACGCCGCCTGCTCTTCAGCGCGGCTCTTGCCTAAAAGAAAACGCCCAAGATGCCAATCAGATGTGTGAATTAATTTCATTCTAAACCTTCAATCACATTGGTGGATATGACGTTAAGTATAACAGATACTTATAAAAAATATCTATAGTCAACATCAAGGTATTGTTCTTTTATGTTTTTTCTTGAAAAACTCCGTGAATCCAATTATAACTAACTTTGACTTTTTTTGCTTGTATTAGGAGACGCCTTTGGAAGATAGATGGGTTCATTTTGCCGACTATACTGTCCGTCTTTACGAAACAGACGAGTCCAGCCGCCTAACTTTCTCCAGCTTATGCACCTTTTTTGAAGAGGCAGCAAACCACCATGCCGTTAAATTAGGCTATTCTGTGCGAGATATGCTGAAAAATGGGATCACATGGGTGCTCCTGCGTTTTGAGGTAAGGCTGCTAGGCGAAATGCCCTCTGAAGGCGAAACTGTTACGGTGAAAACATGGCCGTTGGGTGTTAATAAGCTCTTTTTTCGCAGGGATTTTCAGGCGCTTGCCAACGGTAAACCGTTTGCTTGCGCCGCAAGCGAGTGGACAGTTCTTGACACAGCTGCCCGAAAAGCTGTAGCGATTCCGCTGAAGATGAATGAAGATCTCACCCCGCCTAGCGCTGATAGAGCTATTGAAGATCTTAACTGGAAGCTGCCGCTATTACAGAGCGCTGAAGAGAGCGCATCTTTCATTATCCGTAAAACAGATATAGATAGAAATGGGCATGTCAACAATGTTAGATATATCGATTGGATTTTAGAGAAAACTGACGGCGCTCTTCTTAGCGTTACTCTAAATTATAGGGCGGAGGCTCTGTATGGAGAGGTTGTTAAACTAAAGAGCTCCGTTATAGGCGAAAAAGAGATTTTGCAAGCAATATACAACTCTGAAGGCAGAGAACTTTTGAGAGCAAAAATATTATTTAAGTGAGATTTTATGAGAACAGACAAATTACTAAGGATTGGCGTTTTTTATGATGGACAGCTCTTTTACAACATCAGCAACTTTTACAATTATGAACATGAGAGGAAAAGCCGCATCGCTATAGGCGGGTTGCAGAGCTATATCCGTAGAAAGATTGCAGAGTATTATTCCCACGATATTAATATGTGCCAGATTGTTGAAGCTCATTACTTCAGAGGGCGGCATTCAGCACAGATTGCAGACGATAAAAGGCAGCTTTTTGGAGACAGACAGTTTGATGACATCTTGATGAGCGAAAATATCGTTACACATTACTGGCCGCTTAGGCTTACGCCGCTTGGAGGCTACGAAGAGAAAGGGATCGATGTTTGGCTTGCCTTAGAAGCCTACGAGCTTGCTGTGCTGAATAAGTGCGATGTGGTGGTTCTTCTTGTTATGGACGGAGATTATGTGCCCCTTGTCCGTAA
>JAISNW010000217.1 GCA_031276055.1 Deferribacteraceae bacterium
GGGGGCGTTCTTTAACCCCTCCCACCAAGATATCTGCCTTTTTCTCCTTTATAAAAGCCTCTAACTCTGCGGGATTGGCGTCATCTAGTATAACAGCATCGCTAGCCGCCAAGTTTGAAAGGATGGCGTAATCTTCCGCCTGCCCTGTCTGAGTGCCCACCACGACGCTGTCTATCCCCATGGAGTTAAACTGCCTAACCAATGAGATCGCCTTAAAGCCGCCCCCCACATATATTGCCGCCCTTTTGCCCTCAAGCTGTGGACGGTATTCAGCATCAAAAGGGGTGAGGGCGCTTTCTTCCGCCGTTATAAAAGCCTTTGCCCGCTTCACAGCTGCTTCGTCTTTTAATCCCTCTGCTGTGCGTAAGAGGGCGGTTGAGGTATCGTCTTTACCAAAAAAGCTGACTTTTATATATGGTATTTCAAACTCTCTCTCCATCAACTTTGCTAGATAGGTCATAGAGCCCGCGCACTGCACCACATTCAACGCGGCGTTCGGCGCTTTAAGAAGCCTCTCATAGCTTGCATCCCCTGTAATGACAGCTTGAACAGGAATTCCTAACTTCTTAAAATACCCTTCTATAATCCAAATTTCGCCGGCTAGGTTAAAATCTCCTAATATATTGATCCCCCGCGGAAGACTTTGAACTATCCGCGGAGTTATAACTTTCATTATCGCCTCGCAAGCTAGACGGTAGCCTAGAGATTTGCTGCCCGAAAAGCCCGCAGATTTCACAGCGATAACCCGAATTTTATACTCTTTTTCAGCCTCTCGGCAGACAGCGTCTACATCATCGCCTATAACCCCAACAATACATGTAGCATAGATAAAGATTAATTTTGGGTTATATCTTTCCACCGCCTCCCTTACCGCTCGGGCTAGCTTCTCTGCGCCGCCGAAAATTATATCCCTCTCTAAAAGGTCTGTGGAAAAGCTGTTTCGATATTGGCTGCCGCCGCTTGTCAAACTCCCCCTTATATCCCATGTGTAGCTTGCGCACCCTATAGGACCGTGAACAATATGCACCGCGTCGGTGATCGGGTTTAACACCACCCTAGCACCGGAGTATACACACGCCCTCTGACTGACAGAGCCTGAGACGCTATTTTTTTCACAGCATATCTCTGAAGCGCGCCCGCCGCTTGCAATAGAACCTTTGCGCTCTTCTAAGATATCAGGGCTTGACGGATTCACCCGCATGGCTACATCACCACTTCAAGATCTTCATCTGCAGAATCTTCATCCTGCCTATCCATGAGGGCGTTTGTTATCTTTTCCACAAAGCGGAGCGCCCCCGTATAGCCTAATGTGGGAAAATAAGGGTGGACGTATCTATCTAAAATAGGAAAGCCCGCCCTCACAAAAGGGATATCCTCCGCCTTTGCTATCTGTTTGCCGTATGAAGAGCCTAACAGCAGATCAACTCCGTCATTTTTTATCCACTGATGCAGTTCAAAGAGATCTGCAGCCGCTTTAGCTTTGCAATCAGAGCGCCCATACCTCTTAAAAAGCTCCTCCGCCTTGCGCGTAAAGCTATCCCCTGGAGTGCCCGTTATAACATATTTCGGGATCATCCCCATCTCTAAAACAAGGCTTGTAAGCCCCAACACCATATCAGGATCGCCGAAGACGGCAACGCTCCTATCTGAAAGGTAAAAGTGGGAATCAAGGATAACATCTATAAGCTGCCCGCGCTCTTCCTCTAATTCATAGGGAACTTCATTTTTTGCCCAGCGGGAGAGTTTCATCAAGAATTCATCGGTATTTACAATCCCTATCGGAAGAGGGAGGAGGGTATAAGCAACCCCGCACTTTCTAAGCAGAGCGTTGGCAGGTTCTTCACTGGTCAACTCCCCTAAGGCGAATACGCGCTCGCAATCCCCCATATTCTCTATCTCGGCAATGGTGGTTCCCCCCTTAGGATACATGGAATAATGCCCTGTCATAGGTGCATCCATAACCTGGCTGGCGTCTGGAAATAAGGTGATAGATGCGCCAATAGCTTTTGCCATCCGTTTCAACTCCCGCATGTCGCCGGGGTTTACAAAGCCAGGGAATATCCCCGCCTTCCCATTCGGCTTTCCGCTCTTTTTGCTAAGATAGCGGATAAACCCCGCCATCATATTAAAATATCCATTTATATGGCTGCCGACATAGCTGGGGGTATTTGCGTGCACAACATATTTCCCTTCTGGAATATCCATATCTTGAATATAAGCGTTCATATCGTCGCCTATCGTCTCTGAAAGGCATGTAGTGTGGACGGCGATAATATCTGGCTTATAGATGTCAAATATATTTTTTACAGAAGTTTTTATATTTGAGCCGCCTCCAAAAACTGACGCCCCCTCTGTAAAAGAGCTGGTGGAGGCTATAGCGGGCTCCTTAAAGTGTCTGCTTAAAAAGGTTCTATGATAAGATGCGCACCCTTGCGAGCCGTGGCTGTGGGGCATACACCTATGAACCCCTAAAGCCGCATAAAGCGCCCCTACCGGCTGGCAAGTTTTACACGGATTTATCCGCAGAGCTTCTCTGTCTATTATAGCTGTTGGGGTTAGATCAAGCATCTTCGCCTCCTTGCACCAAAGCGCCCTCCAAAACCGGCTTATTCTTCCAAGGCGGCGTAACAAGCGACCAAACAGGAGTGTATATCCCCATAGTAATATCTCGGGCGAAATTAATCGCCCCCTTAAAGCCTGAATACGGACCGCTGTAATCGTAAGAGTGCAGCTGCCTTGAGAGCACCCCCGCCTTCTGCAAAACATATTTATCTTTGATTCCAGAGAGGAATATATCAGGTTTCAACTCCTCTAAAAAAGCCTCTGTTTCGTAATGGTTGAGATCATCCACTACAACGCTTCCCGCCTGCATATCGGGGATAAGCCCGTGGTATTCTTCTAGTTGAATACTCTGCCTCAACTCTGCATAACGCTCTGGAGTGTGAAAGCTCTTATAGTGGTTTTCATCCCGCTCTACTTCAATGTGCTCTATATTCTTATTATCCGCATCCTCTTTTATGTTTGGAATAACCTTACGCCCCTCATAGTCGTCCCGATGGCCGAACTCGTGCCCTGCAAGGACGGTCTTTACCCCAAAATCCGCCAATAAGTATTGGTAATGGTGGGACCTTGACCCCCCTACAAATAGAGCGGCTGTCTTCCCTTTTAGCTTTTCTCGGTAATAGGCGCGCTCAGCGCTTATCTGTTCCAACTCATCTGCAATAACAGACTCTGTGCGCGCAGTTATCTCGTCATCCCCAAAGTAGAGCGCAATCTCCCTAAGGGTGCTTATGGTGGCGTCTATCCCAATAAAGTTTACCTTTACCCAGTCTATGCCGTATCTGGTTTTCATCATCTCGGCGATATAGTTTATAGAGCGGTGGCACTGCACTAAGTTTAGGTTCGCTAGGTGGGCGTTCTGCAACGTCTCAACGCTGCCATCCCCTGTCATAACCGAGACTACTTCATAGCCTATCCTCTTCAGCAAACGCTCTGTTTCCCAACCGTCGCCGCCGATATTATATTCCCCTAAGAGATTGACGGAAAATTTAGTTTTCGGCGGTTTATCCCCCGTTCCTATAACTCGGCGCATAACTCCGTTATTGGCGATATGATGCCCCCCGCTCTGGCTTACCCCCTTATACCCTTCACAGCTGTAAGCAACGCAGCGTATCCCATATTTTTTTTCAGTTTCCGCCGCCACCGCGTGAATGTCGTCTCCGATAAGCCCGACGGGGCAGGTGGAGCAGATCATTATGCAGGAAGGCTTAAATATTTCATAAGCCTCTTGAATAGCTTGACGGAGCTTTTTTTCTCCGCCAAAAACGACATCAGGCTCCTGCATATCTGTTGAAAAGCAGTATTGTATAAAATTTCTGCCGTCTTCGGTTTTGGCTTTATTTCGGCGCGTCCCCCAGGAGTAAAAGCCGCACCCAATCGGACCGTGTGTTATAAGCAGAACATCTTTTAGAGGTCCTAAAACCACCCCTTTGCACCCTGCATAGCAGCAACCGCGGTTGGTCATTATACCAGGGATGCTTCGAGAGTTTGCTGCTATCTGCTGCTCTTCGGTGCATTCGTCTATCTCAAGGATATGCTCTTTGCGGTTTTTATACACCTTGGCGCTGTATCTATCCAGCACCTTTGCTTTTGAGTTCGGCATATTAAGACTCCTAAACTATATTTTCCCCTGTGCGGACAACGTATGATTCGTTTATTGGGAGGATGAAGATCCGCCCGTCTCCGGGATTTCCCGTCTGATTTGCCTTGATTATGGTCTTTACCGCCAGTTCAACCTCATCGTCATTTATTATCAAGGTAAAAAAACGTTTGGGGATAAGCCTTGTCCCCTCTGTCATAGATTCCCCAAGATCAGATAAAGGAAGTTCCCCTGTGCCCAGCACAATTTTTAGCAGGTTGGAATCCATATGTTTCTTCCCTCTACCCAGGCAAGGTCGGCAGAGGAAAGCAGGAAAGCCCGCGTTGGCAAGGGCGGTCTTTGTATCGTTCACCTTGTTTGCCCTAATGAATGTCATCACCTCTTTCATGATAAGCACCCTATAACCCTTGTTTACCTGTGCTTATGGTGTAGGCGTCTACAACTTGGCTGATGAATATCCGCCCATCTCCATAAGCTCCCTTTTCGCCCGTGCGGGCGTTGCGCATAATAACCCGCACCACATCGTCTTTCTCGTCATCGTTTACCACGAAGAGCAGCATCTCCTTAGGAATCTCATCATAGTGGACATCCCCTATGGAGAACCCTTTCTGCTTACCTCTCCCGAAAACATCCATCTTAGTGACCGCAGGAAAACCCGCGGATAGAAGTTCGCTTAAAACGATCCCCACCTTTTCAGGTCTGATAATGGCTCTAATTAACAGCATAACTCCCTCCTATACGGCATCCATAAGACCATGCTGCATAAGCAGCTCTTCTAGGCGGTCTTGGCTTAACGGTTTAGGAATAACAAACATCTGGTTTTCATCTATATTGCGGGCTAAGGTGCGGTATTCATCGGCTTGAGCGCAGGCAGGATCAAAGTCTATAACAGTTTTCTTGTTGATCTCCGCCCGCTGAACCATATTGTCTCTAGGCACGAAGTGGATCATCTGTGTGCCTAGCTCTTTGGCGAATGCGCCTACAAGCTCTTTCTCCCCATCCACACGGCGGCTGTTGCAGATAATCCCTCCCAAACGGCAGCCTCCAGTCTTAGCATATTTTTGAATCCCTTTAGAAATATTGTTGGCGGCGTAAAGCGCCATCATCTCCCCAGAGGCTACAATATATATCTCTTGGGCTTTACCCTCTCTAATGGGCATGGCAAACCCGCCGCAGACAACATCTCCTAAGACATCATAAAACACATAGTCAAGGTTATCTTCATAAGCGCCTAAACGCTCTAACAACCCTATAGATGTAATAATGCCGCGCCCCGCGCACCCTACGCCCGGTTCAGGTCCTCCTGATTCAACGCACTTTATCCCCGCAAAGCCAGGTTTTAATACAAGGTCAAGCTCAATATCTTCGCCCTCCTCTCTGAGGGTATCAAGTACAGTCTGCTGTGCTAACCCGCCTAATATAAGGCGGGTTGAATCCGCCTTAGGATCGCAGCCGACTATCATAATCCGCTTGCCCATCTCACCTAACCCTGCTGTAAGGTTCTGGGTGGTGGTGGATTTGCCTATCCCGCCCTTACCGTAAATTGCCACCTGCCGCATTCTATCCTCCTTAACGCTCTCAATAACAAAATTGCAACGCTCTAAAATTTAAGGGAAAACCCTTTAATGCCGATTTAATTGCAATAACTATGCCAGAACATAACGTTTAATATTGCTTGTAATGCTTAAAAATATAGAAAATCCTTTATGGATAAGGGTTAATTATAAAACGATTATTTTATTTTAATATAGATTCAAAAAAATATTTCACCGATATTTTGCAAAAATTGAAAAAATTTAGAAAAAATTGTAAGAATTAAAAAGAAATATTTACAAAATCGTAATTATTTATTAACTAAGTCTATAATTTTTGATTAATATTTTCAAAAATTGTATACTAATAGCATCTCACAAACATACATGTTTCAGGATTATAGGTAATTACCGTTGCATAACTGAAACTTAAAGAACCACCGGAGCTATAGTGTCCCATAATCATCATATCCTCAACCCCATCGCCGGTAATATCGGATCGGAACATTTCTATAAGGGTATGACCCTCTCTATGAAAATATGTATCATCGCCGCAATCACTGCCGCAATTTATTGCTATTTCATGTTTGCCAAGTGACTGAATTTTAAATACTCCCTTATTAACAGCATCAGCATAAGACGAATAAGAACTATAATCTTCTTCTCCGATCACGGGGTAAAAAGCAGCAGGAAGTTTGTCTAAACTGAATAACCCTATATTTTCCATGTAACTTATTTTAGGCGGTTTGGCATTTTTTAAGCCATTAAGTATGGTAAATTGCCTTTCAAACAGACCGGAAAATTTTATTCCCCAATTATTGCTGGCATAGTAACCTTCAGCATTTGCGTTCGTGTACTCCATACAAGTTTTTACCGTTATACGATCCCCTTGCTCATTTATTAACTCTAGCTCCTCACCTCTAGGGAGAACTGGGGAGTTAAGCAATGTGTCTATGTCGCTTTTGGAAACATCGGTGATTATGCTATCCGCAAAGCGCAACTCTCCACTTAAATTCACAGTATCACTGGAAATACTTTGAAGGAGTTTTCTTAATTCTGCTATCTCACTGCCCGTGGGTTCAGATTTCAGAAATGATCGTAATATTTCAAAGTTATCCCTTCTTTTGTAGTTTTTGAGCAAATTATTGTAAATCTCATTGTATTTATCGATGTTTTTTCTTGCTATATTCAAAAAATAAAGTATAGCCCCTTTATCAAATAGAACATTGCCTTTTTGTTTATTGTGATACTCACTCACAGGCAGCAGGTTTTCAATGCCATCAACTTTAAAGTTATCTGGAAGGGAATATTCTCTTTTCAGATCATTGTTAAATCGACTTTTGGGGATAATATGATCAACTGTTACATCACTGAACTCAATAGGATTGCCCGTATAGGCACATTTTTTCCCATAAGTTAGCCATAGTGCTTCTTTTTTTATTCCGTTAAGTTTAGACACTAGAAATCCCCCATAAAACATCATAGCAAAGCAGAGATACATTATAATTTCCCTTATTAGTTGTCAACAATATTCATTTTTAACGTTCTCCATGCGCCGAAGGCGTTAAACGTTAAAATGGGTTTGTAATACAAAAAATTAACGGCGGCGGGGGATTTGCCTTGAAATGTAAATATTATTCGTATATATTGCTATCGTTTTATTTATCTTGACTAATTATATTGGGGGTTCTATGAAAATTCTATCAGCTCTTGTCTCGTTTCTCTTTGTTGTTCCTCTCTTTTTTAACGTTAGCGCTTTTGCCGCCAATATTGAGGATGGCGCATTTTTAGCGGATAAAAACAGTTTTGCCTACCGGTTGTATCTTAATTCCAGCTACAAAAACACCATCAAAGAACCGAGGGGGTATGGTTCTTATAACGACATTTATAAGGGCTCTCTCGATCTATATTACGGTTTAACCGAAGATATAACCCTCGCATTTCAAGGGATATATAACTATAACGGCACAGAGGATAGAAAAGGGGTTCAAAAAGCAAATTTGGTGAGCTTTATCCGCGCCGCTGACGACGTTTTCTTCTTTGACGTGCTTTTAGGGATGAGCTTAGGGGGGATTTTAGACGCCGAAATGGAAGCGAAAGTAACAGGCACTGTTGGAGGCGATACTGAAGAAAAGATTTCACCTAGAAATTACTCCTATGGGATGTATGGGGTTATAGCAGGCGGACGTTTCGGTATGAAGGCAACCCCTAATCTGACTATGGCAATCCTCTTTGAGGCGACTCATAGATTTTCTCAAGACGACACTATAGATGCTGAAGTGGATGCTACAGGATTGAGGCATCAATCATTGCCTGTTACAGGCACTAAATTTAAGGCAAAGGGAACATTTAAGCCCCTTACAGACTATTACACTCAGATTGCATTCTCTTACAAAGCTGCTGATAAAATATACGTCAACACCAAATTTGGCTATCAATACTATGCCGAAAAGCACCTAAAGGAAGCTCGTGTGGATTCTGCTTCTGCTAACGCTATCGATGAAGGAGTTATAACGCAACTTGTTGCTCAGGGCAGGTTGAACGACTCTTGGTATGAATTCTCTTTTGGAATATCAGGGATATACACCATCACCAACTACCTGCAGGTAGGTCCCTACTATGAATATATGTCAGGCAAGAATGAAACAGGAGCCCTCCAAACAAAACAGCGGATGGAATATGGGCTGCGCATAAACGGGGCGTTCTAGGGGCTCTAAATCGCTAGTGCAAAGCAGCCGCCCCTGCACTTAAAACCCCGCTTTTTTATGCAAGCATAAAAAATGCAAGGGTGAAGGGGAATTTAAGATGGGCAGCTAAACTTCGCTATTTTTAAGTTGTAATTTTACTTCTAATAATGTTTACTCTGTAATTATGGATAGCTTTGACCGCCTGAAAGAGATAGTTAAACACCTTAGAGGTGAAAACGGTTGCCCATGGGATAAGGCGCAGACTCTTCAGAGCATGAGAGATGATTTTATTGAAGAAGTTTATGAAGCGGTGGAAGCCCTTGATAGGCTAGATATCGATAATATCCGTGAAGAGCTGGGGGATGTTCTCCTGCATGTCGTTCTACATGCACAGATCGCTGAAGAAAGCGGTCTTTTCAATATAGATGATGTTATCCGCACTATAAACGGAAAGCTCATACGCCGCCACCCCCATGTTTTCGGGGGTGAGGTTATATCTGATAAAGATATGGTTATAAAAAGATGGGAGCAGATTAAACGAGAGGAGAAAGCCAACGCTCCCAGCCTCTTAGATAAGGCAAATAAGGCTCTGCCTCCTCTTGAGAAGGCGCATAAACTCCAAGCTTGTGCGGCAAAGGCAGGCTTTGATTTCCCAACTGACGCCGCTATGCTTGAAAAGGTTGAAGAAGAGCTATTGGAGTTAAAAAACGCTCTACTTCAGAGAGATGTCGGTTCACTAAAAGAGGAAACAGGTGATCTCTTATTCGCTATAGTCAATCTTGCCCGCCGACTTAACTTTACAGCCTCTGAAGCGCTTAGGGGCGCAAATGATAAGTTTGTCCGCAGATTTAATTATATACAGGCGCATATCCCAGATATTGCATCAACTCCCCTTGCTGAGTTAGATGCGCTATGGGAGAAAGCTAAGAAAGATGAACAGATTTAGCATCTATACCATAAAGATCTTCCTTAAATACCTCTTAATTGTTCAATTTTTTGTAACCATAGTCTCTATGGTTTCTGCCGCATATACCTACTTGCAAGAGAGTTTTCGCGCCCATGTTACCCTCTGGCATATAATAAATATGGAGATTATTAAACTTCCCGCCACTATCAACAGCTCCCTCCCAATATCCATCGTTGTTGCAAATATCGTTGCCGTTCTCCTCTTAGTCCGCAGCAACGAGCTTTTAGCCTACTCTAGCATTGGTGGGCGGATCACTCGTTTTACAATCCCTCTAATATTGGTATCTTTTATAGCAGCTTTAGGCATG
This sequence comes from Deferribacteraceae bacterium, assembly GCA_031276055.1. Classification (GTDB taxonomy): domain Bacteria; phylum Chrysiogenota; class Deferribacteres; order Deferribacterales; family JAISNW01; genus JAISNW01. The sequence goes on from JAISNW010000217.1 coordinate 9,653, forward strand.
TATTGCTCTTACTCTCTCCTATACGCAAATACTAGAATAGCCTATGAACGCTATAGAACAGAAAAGATACTGAAAGAACCTTATAACCCTCTGAGAGAAAAGGTTTCAAACCTCTGGTCTATGGATGGTTCAACCCTTGTCCATATTGATTTTGTTGACAATACCCAAAATTACATTAGCAATATCTCTGAATACTATATGGATGCCGCTTTTATGATAAGCTCTGTGCGGAATATTGAAAAAGCTGTCTATGACAATCAGAGCGGAAACTGGGAGTTTTTCAACGTATACGATACTGACCTAACCCAAAAACCGCCGATAACAAATTTTACCGAAAAGACCAGTTCCACAGGGCAGCTCTTGCAAGATATTGTAGCGATAGCCGAAAAACGCCAACCTAAAACCCTCTCACTGGGGGAGATTTCACGGCTCATAAAGTTGATGAAGGCAAAGGGGCTCTCCGCCAATAAACATGAGATGATCTTATACTCCCGTTATGCAAGCACCCTCTCTGTTATAGTGCTGACGCTTCTTGTAGTGCCTATAGGGATAACTTTCAATAGGCGCTTCTCCCCTTTAAGAAACGCCTCTATCGCCTTTGGCCTCGCCCTCGCCTTCTGGATTACCTTTTCAGCCTTTAAGTCGCTTGGGGAATCTGAGGTGCTCCCCCCCTTTGCCGCTAATTTCCTCCCCCACATCATATTCATTATCGCAGGCTTATTTATACTATATAAAAAAGAGAGTGCAGGTTAATTATGGAAACCATCCTTTTAATATTGCTTATTATCTCAGGGCTTTTATTTATTGTGCAGGCTATTCTCAGCTTTGCAGGGGTTGGCTTTGAGCTTGATTTTGATCTTGAAGGGGGTGCAACAGACTCCCCCTTTGGAATGCTGACAATACGCAACTTAATAACCTTTGTATTAGGCTTTTCATCGGGAGCTTATATCCCATTAAAATTTGGAGCGCCCGTCCCCATTGCCCTAATTTCAGGGGTTATTTTTGGCGGGCTGCTCTCGGCGGTTATAATAGTTGGTTTAAGATTTCTCATAAAACTTCAGCAGATAAATAAGGTTGAGAGCCATGAATATAGAGGGCTTACAGCAAAGGTGCTGGTTAAGATAGGTCCAGAGCGTTCATCCGCAGGGAAGGTGGAGTTTGTGCTGCACGAAAGGATAGACGAGATGCTTGCTCTCTCTGATGAAAAAACAGCCCTGCACCCTGGAGAAGAGGTTTATGTGTCAAGGCTTTTAGAAAATGGGATGCTCTTAGTGGCAAAAGCGATGATCTGAAGTAAAAAAATAATCGCTGCCCCCTTGATATTTAATAACTCATGGATTATATATTATAGCCTGATCATAAAATATTTATGAGGTGAAAGATGCCTATTTATGAATATGTATGCAAAGAGTGCGGGAAGAAGATAGAGAAGTTAGTAACTTCAATCTCGGGAGCGGACAGCATCCCTTGCAGCTGCGGAGGAACAGCCGATAAAATATTGTCTCTATCTTCTTTTCAACTAAAGGGGAGCGGTTGGTATCGTTCAGATTATAAAAAAGAGCCTAAACAAGAAACATGCCCCGCCAAAACAGACTCTCCGTCTTGCAACGCGTGCCCTCACAGCGCCGCTCAATAGTTCTACATTTAGTTTGCGGTGCATACCGCCCCGCAAACTCTCACACTTTTTAGATTTATAAGAGAAATCTTGTAGCTAAAAGCCCTATAGATGTCATAATTATCGTATATGGAAGCGCTAGTTTCATCATCTCGATATACGAAAGGCGGATAAGCGGCGCTAGTGATGAAGTTAGCAGAAATAGGAAAGCAGCTTGCCCATTAGGAGTTGCAATAGAGGGAACATTTGTTCCCATATTCACAGAAACAGCTAGTTTACTATACCATGCATGGTCAAAAGCCCCTGCCTGAAAAGCGGCTTGAAGCTCGTTTATATAGACCGTAGCCACAAAAACGTTGTCGCTTATCATAGAGAGGGCGCCGTTTGCAAGGAATAGCAACAGAAGCTGTTTTTCGCCTTCAGCCGCAAGGACTATCTTTGTGATCGGAGCAAATAGGTGCAGATCATGAATCACCGCTACTATACTGAAGAATACCACCAAGAGCGCTGTAAATGGCAACCCGTCGTGAAAAGCTCCGCCAAACTCCTCTTCTTTTACTATCCCATTAAAAGCAGTAAGGATGATAATAACTGAAAGCCCTATGAACCCTACTTCAGCAAGATGGAACGCAAGCGCAAATACTAAAAGAACGCCCACAACCCCTTGAATAATTAGACGTAGACGCATAGCGGAATCGATTGATGCGCTTAAATCCTTTTCAGATTTTGCAAGCACCTTTCTGACGCCATCGGGGAGTTTATAGCCGTAACCCCAAAACTTAAACTTCTCAAGGAGAAAGCAGGTAAATATCCCTGATATTCCAACAGGAACTGAAACAGGCGAACAGTTGCGGAAAAAATCTGCAAAGCGCCACCCTAGCCTTTCACCTATTAGAAGGTTTTGCGGCTCTCCAACCAACGTCATCGCGCCGCCTAGCGTAGTGCCGACCGCAGCGTGCATCATAAGATTCCGCAAAAACCCCTTGAACTCTTGCATATCTTCTTTAGGAAGCGGGTTATTTGCAAGGGTGGAGGCTTCATCAAACTTTTTATACAGCGTAAAAAAGCCGTAAGCAACCGAGATTACAACAGCTGTTACTGTTAGGGCGTCTAAAAAGGCTGAAAGGAACGCTCCCAGCCCGCAAAAGACCATAGACAGCAGAATTTTAGAGCGGAATTTGAGCAAAATCCTAGTGAAGAGCACCAAAAGCCCTTCCTTCATAAAGTGCACCCCTGCCACCATAAACATAAGTAAGAGGAGCACAGGGAGGTTTTGCGCCACTTCATTGTATACTGACGAAGGCGACGCCATCCCTAAGATCACCGCCTCAATCGCCAAAAGCCCACCCGCAGGCAATGGGTAGCAGACCAGAGCAAAGGCGAGGGTGAATATAAACTCTAAAATCAACACCCAACCCGCAAGAAAAGGGTTTATGTAAAATAAGAGCGGGTTTATAAGGATGAACACCGCTATGGTCATCTTATACCAGAGCGGTGCACTCCCTAAAAAACTTTTTACAAAAACGGAATCTGTCAAATAGTGTTCCTTGTTCTCAAGTACTCGTATATCTCGTTGCACAATTGTAGCACAGCAGGTTTTAGTTTTGCAAGAGCTTCGTTGGCGTCATTTACCGAGAAAAGTTCATTGCTGGCTATCTGTTCAAGAGATAAGCAGAGGTCGCGCACAACTCCCGAGAAGTAGGCGGCGCTGCTATTAAGGCTATGGGCGCAATTTTTAAGCAACTTCCCATTTGAAGTCTGAATAGCCTTTTCCACCTCGCCTAACAAGGAGTGGACATTGTTTAAGAAAACTTCCATAGTTTGCGGGATAATATTTTCCACACCTAAGAAGTTCTTCTTCAGAAACTCCCTATCAAGTATAGACTCTGTAGGAACATTGGAAGTTACGCTTGCTACAGTGTGTTCAATAACGCTCTTTAAGGAATCCATGAAGACAGGTTTTGTAAGGTTTCCATCCATCCCAAGTTCACGGTAGCGCTCCTGCTCTGTTCTGCTGGTAACAGGGGTTAGGGCTATTATTGGGGTGTATGTCTTGTTCTTTTCGCAAAGTTTGCGGATTTCACGTATTATAAGCCCGCCGTCATGCTGCGGAATCCTAAGCACCATTAGGATAATGAAAAAGTTCTTCTCTCTGCAAGCCTCAAGAGCTTCAGAGCCGGAGGAAACAACCTTCACAGAGTAGCCTAGTTTGGAGAGGTGGCGTTGAGTAACTATCTGATTCAATTCGTCATCTTCCACAAGGAGAGCCTCAAAGTTCTTGTTGAGAACTTTCCTTTCAGTATCTCTGCCTTTCGCGGAGGCGTCTGCACTTAGAGTAACCCTAATAGCATCAAGGAGTTTCTCTTTATCTACAGGTTGAACAATATAATTGTCCATGCCAAGCGGGAGGAAATTGCCCGCCTCATCAACATTGGAAACTTTGGTGACGGCGATTATCGGAACATGTTTCTGTGTTCTTTCTTCCTCCATCTTTATCTTAGAGATAGCAACCCCTATGCCCTGAACAGGAGATTGAGTATCTATAATTATGAGATCAAGCTCTTCGTTCTTGTGGGCTTCTACAGCATCATCTCCAGTTAGAGCCACCTTAGTGTTGTTGCCTAGCTCTGCTAGAAGACCTGAAATTTCATTTCTGCTCTGCTCAGAATCATCAACAAGGAGAACGTTCAACTCTTTGAACATCTGCCTCTTGAGCTCTTTAGAGATGGTGGAGAGGTTGTTGGAGCGAAGGATCGCGTTCATTAAGTCAAACGGGAGCACAGGCTTCATAAGCACAGAGGAGAATAGCTCCCTCTCCTCATAGGAGCAGTCAACATGGCCGGAGGTTAAGAGAATCAATGGAATAGACTTAGAGTATTGGTTGCTTTTAAGGTTTTTAGCCAGCTCAAGCCCTGTCTGATTGGGCATATACATGTCAATGATGATGAAGTCAAAGGATTTTGCAAGAGTTTCGCCTATTATGCGCTGCGCCTCGCTGGCGTTGGCCGCCTCAAGGGTGTTGACCTTCCACTTCGCTAAGAGCTTGCATATAACATTGCGCGACATATTGTTGTCTTCCACCACAAGAGCTTTAAGCCCGGTGAGCTGCGCCTCATTTTTAACGGTGGCGTCGGTGGTGATCGATCTGTCTGAATATGCAAGGTAGAGATCAAACCAGAAACGGCTGCCGCTGCCTACTTCACTATCAAGGTTTATCCTAGAGCCCATCATGAAGAGGAGCTTTTTAGAGATAGCAAGCCCTAAGCCTGTGCCGCCTGATTTAGTAGCTATATCTTTTGATTGCAGCTCAAACACGTCAAAGATGCGTTCCTGATTCTCTTTAGGTATCCCTATCCCTGTATCGCTGACAGCGAAACGGAGAGCTACAGTGGAAGAATCTTGATTTTGGATGCTGACCGATAGGAGAACATTGCCTGAGTTCGTGTATTTTATGGCGTTGGAGAGAAGGTTCATGAGAACTTGCGCTACACGGAGAGGATCGCAGAAAACAAATTCAGGGATCTCCTGATCTATATCCACTACAAGATCAAGGTTCTTTTCGTGCGCAAGGTGCGAAACGCTCCCTACAGCGCTGTATATAAAGTTAAAAAGGTTTACCTCTTCTCTAGTAAGAACTATAGCGCCCGCCTCTAGTTTGGAGAAGAACATAATATCGCTCATAAGCTCCATAAGGTTATTGCCGGCTTTTCTAATCATATTAAGCCTTGCGCGTTGGTCAGGGGAGAGCTTAGTTGAAAGCATGGATTCTGCTGATTCCAGAACACCGCTTAGGGGGGTGGAAACCTCATTGCTTATATTGTTAAGGAAGATGGTTTTAGCGCGGTTAAGCCCTTCCACCCCTTCTTTTGCGACCCTTAGCGACTCGGTGCGATCATCAACTATCCTTTCAAGGTCTGTATTGAATTTAATAACATCATCTTCAGCGGCGTAACGGCGTTCTAGGTTGCCAAGAAGGTTGCTAGTGGATGCTATCAAGATGATCAATATCATAACCCATACTGCTATATGGGAGATTATAAGAATTCTATTTGTTTCAACCGTGCGCAAGAGGTAAGGTTCATACGAGATGCGCGTGGAGATTCCGCCTGCTATATCGCCGTATTTATACCCTTGCGTTCTATGGCATGGGATGCAGCGCTCCTCAACTTTAAGAGGTCCCATAAATCTGAGGAATTGAAGCCCTGAAGGGTCTGCAACAAGCTCGCTGTATTCCAGAGAGCCGCCGCGAATCTTTGCAAGGGCCGCAGCCTCCCAATCATCAGGCTTATTGGCTTCACGTATAGGCTTTTCGCTGGTAATGTGCCGTTTTAGGTCAGCATTTACAACCCCAATCTCGTAAACAAGCCGAGTCATGTAGGCTGGGTTTATATAAGTTAGGGTGGTTCCACTACGTGTTACAACGGTTCTCTGCCCTTCAGGAAGGTAGAGATTAGGGCGCGCTTTGTCTGAAGTTTCAGTGTATAAACCGCCTAATGTCAGATTCCAACGCCAATAGATCATATCTGTTTCATAGATGGTCTTAGCTTGGAATTGAGCATTTTCATAAGCGCTCTTTTTAGTGTT
>JAISNW010000146.1 GCA_031276055.1 Deferribacteraceae bacterium
GGATATTATGATACCCTGCCCAAGGTTAATATCCCCAAAGCCTATAAACATAGCAGCAAAGCCGCCTGAGAGGGCAACAAGCCCATTTGCTAGGCTTACTCCGATAAGTTTCATAGCGCTGTCGTTAATGCCGAGGCTTATCACCATCTTAGGGTTATCCCCCATGGAGATCATAGCAAGCCCCATCTCTGTATGAAAGAATATATCCAATAAGAACTTAACCGCCGCTATTACAACTAGAAAGAAGAGTATTTCAGATACTGTGGTATTCGGCGCAGCCCCAAATAGCTTCTGAATATAGGTTACGAAACCGTCAAAGCTGTTGTGTATCCATGTGAAAAGGGTGTATTTGCCTATAATAGCCTGATTTGCCTTATTGCCCATAATACGGATATTGACCGAGTAGAGCATAGTGAAAGTTAAAATCCCCGCTAAGAGGTTATGTATTTTCAACTTAATATGAATTAGAGCGGTAACGCCGCCTGCCGCCAACCCGCCCGCTATAGCGGCAATTAAAGCGGTGGTGTAATGAAAACCGTTTGTAATCATCGCGGCGACTATCGCCGCCCCCATAGGAAACGACCCATCAACCGTCATATCGGGAAAGTCTAATATTCTAAAGGTGATAAAGACGCCGAGCGCCATAATTCCATAGATAAAACCTTCCAGCAGAATCCCTTCAAGCATCAGAGCCGCCCAAATATATTCATTGGCTTTCTGTTTTCCCCCTAAGCATCTCCACAAAGGATTCTAAACGTATCTTGCTGCGCTCGTCAAGTTTACCAGGGGCATCCGCCTCAAGAGAGAGCAGAGGAAGTTCTATGTGCTTACGGAATAAAAGATCATGCATCTGCCTGTGGCAGAACGATTGAACGTAGTGGATCACTCCCGCTGCATTTCTAGTTTGCAGATTCTCTTTAATATCTTTAATGCGCCCTGCAACAGAGTAAGGGTAGGTATAGTTTAAGTATTGGTCGTAAATATCGCCCTTTTCGTCCAGCATGGTAAATTGGGCAAATTGACGCTGAACTTCGTTATAGACGACTTCCGCCCCTATTCTGTTAATATATTCATAAAGGTTGGTTATAAGCGGCGGAACCCCGACAAAAGCTAGACGGACAACAGAACTTTTCGGCGGACGTTTCTTTGCGCTTATGAGAAAGGCATCCAGATCGTGTTCAAAAAGCTCCAGATCACCCTTAAAATCGCTGGAAGAGACTAACCACGAGTGATTCTCTTCCCCTGTAACATACCCCTTTGCAGTGAGTTCATCGAGCTCTTTCAACTTTCTACGTATCCTTTTAATATCTTCAAAGGCAGCATAGAGTTTTTCTCGATCTATTCCTAAGAAAGCACAGAGGTTGTCAATCTCTTCAATTAGGCGTCTACGGGCGCTTTCAGCGTGGGGATCAGTGGGGAAAGAAAACTCGTGGACTTTAATCCCCATATCCTTAAAAAGCTCTGCTATGGTCTGGTTGTTGCTGCAGTCCCCATTTGCAACAGCAATAATGGCGTCAATTTTGCTCTGCCGAGCAACTGAATACATCGCTTTTACCCATGAACATACATTGCGCGGAAAACCCTCACTGTGTGCGGCGTCTATAAAACGAGAAGGGCTGAAATTGGTAATGAATACGTTGTTGAGATCAACAGGGGTTAGAGAGGCTGCAAATACCGCCTCAACAGGAATTGTTGCCGTTATCCCTATCCGTTTCATTAAAGAATTAGAACAAAGATAAAAATTATTGTAAAAGCACAACCTAAAAGGGTATATTTGACCAACTGTTTTTTGGGGATTCCCGCAAAACTCTCTTCCCCCATGCGCTCAATCTCTGACTTTAATTTGCTGATCTCACTCTCAAACTTATGCCTATCAACAATGAGCGAAAAGAGGTATTCCTCAAGGTCGAGCTCTTGAATCTTATCGGTGTTGTAGTGCGTTATTATCTGAGTGGGGGTATTTGCCCGCAGAGTGCCGTTGCGCTGTTCAAGATCAACAAAGTTAAAGCTGATCCCAAATTTTGTGAAAAAAGCCATGAGCCGCTCTTTTGCAGAGGATGTCATACTTTCAGGGAGCGTCAGTTCAAACGGGTTGAAACCATAGTTCGGCACAATCCGCTTTAACTCAGACAACAGCCAATTAAATGCGTAAGTTCCTATCCCTAAATTTTGAAGAGTCTCTTCAAGTTGAGCTCCTGATGCAGGTCCAAGTCGTATAGTATGGTCAGAGTGGCTTATATACGCTTCAAATTTATTTATAGACAGCTTTTCTCCCATAGTATTAGCGCGGGCGGCGATATTAGAGACTAGATTCACCCTCACGGAGAATATTTCATCGTTTCCTTCTTTGAAATGACGCATGGACACTACAAGATTGCCTAAAAAACGCGATTTAGCGCTGATCCCCGCTTCGTTAATCCTCACGAGGCGGATATTATTATCCCCATGGGATAACATCTTCTGTTCAAGTTCTTGTATATTCATAAGTTATCTAACCATGCCGTCTAGTTATTGTATGCTTTTAAAAAAATATATCAACAAAATTCTATTAGCTTGCTAAACTCTGTAAAATGTAAAAAATGATGTCCCTATACCCCAAAAGTGTTAAAATGGATTTGTTAGAACAAATTAACAACAGGAGCAAGGGACAATATGGATGATACTGGAAAACGCAGGGAAT
>JAISNW010000034.1 GCA_031276055.1 Deferribacteraceae bacterium
TCATCAAAAAGCTCAAAGCCGACCCCTTGATCTCTAGGGAGGCCTTCAAGGGCTAAGGCTATTCGGGCGGCGTATACATCTTGAGAGGGAACTTCAATGCTATCGCCTGATATGCGGTATTTTGCCTTTTTGCCGTCAAGGGACTCGGAAACATCTTTAATATCCTGCTGCTGCAAGTTAGAGTAAAGCGTTTTATAGACAGGTTTATTCGCCCATAGCACAAGCACAACTACAGCGGCAAAGACGGCAACCGCAGCCGATAAGATAGAGACGCGCTGTAAAATTGTGAACTTCTTGAATGTATCCGCGAACTGCCCAAGAACTGTGCGTATAGACATAAACCAAAAGACCTCTTAACATAGGCTGATAATAAAGGGAGCGCGTAAGACTGATTTTTGCAACCTCATCTGTTACATCTGAGTGCGCATAACCTCTTGATAAGCCTCTAATATTTTATTGCGCACCTCTAACATCAACTTTAGGGATACATCCGCCTTCTGAAGGGCGATCATAGTTTCATGGATATTGGCAGATTGCCCTGAAAGCACCTGCTTTACCGCCTCGTCCGCTTCAAACTGGGCGTCATTGACGCTGTTTAATGCACCTTTCAGCATTTCCGAAAAGCCCGCCTCGCCCTTTGAAAGTTTATCAGCCAGCTTCTCCTTTTCCAGAGAACGCCCAACTGAAATATCTTTAGGGTGCAGAGCATCTATCCTTGTAAAATCAGACCTAGTAAAATCAGACATAAAACCCTCTCTGCATCTATGTTAAAAAATGCAATCCCATTTAGGCTATATCAAAACTACAGATAATTCAATAGTTTTTTTGTTGATTGTAATATTAAATGCGAGAAATATTCCTTCTTGCAATTTAGAAGAGCAATTAAATATAAAAAAGATTGCATTTTTTAAGAATATGGAGTATCTGTAAACAGATGATTATGTAAAAATAAATTTATCTTTTGGAGGAAAAAAATGATCTCCTCAATATTGCCTAAAAGGATATTATGCTTAGACATGGATGCATTTTTTGCATCTGTGGAGCAGGCAAAAGATCCATCTCTAAAGGGAAAAGCTGTTGCTGTGGCAGGCAAGAGCATTATCATAGCGGCATCCTACGAAGCGCGTAAATTGGGGGTAAAAGTTGGTCTCAATATATACGAAGCCCGCCAAAGAATCCCAAAGATAAAGATCATACCTGCGCAATATCGCAGTTATGCGGAATTTTCCCAACGCATAGCCGACTATCTTTACAGCATCTCCCCCGATGCTGTAATGTATTCCATTGACGAGGGGTTTGTTGACATAACCGACAACCCCCTTAAATCCGCGGAGATTGGGGCGCTGATAAGGAACTGGCTTAAAAAGAACCTCAATGCAACAGGTTCTGTGGGGATAGGACCCACCTATGTTGCAGCGAAGATGGCGACAAAGGTTATGAAACCTGATGGTTATTTTGAGGCAACTGAAAAAAACCGTCTTGCCTTTATGGATTGCTTCACCTTAAAAGATGTATGGGGGATTGGGCGGCGCACAGAGAAGAGCCTAAAAGCCCGCGGAATCTTCTCTTTGGCGGATATCCGACTTGTGGGAGAACAGAGGCTTCAGCAATTTTACGGCAGAGTGCGGGGAACAACCCTTTTCCGCCTCGCCTGCGGGCTTGATGCAGAACACCCTCTATCTGAAAGATCGGGCGGGCAGAAGAGTATAAGCCGCTCCACCACAGCAAATAGAGAGATAAATGATATTCCTCTTGCTCTAGCCTATCTTTTGCACCTCTCTGAGGAAGTTGCATACGCCGCCCGAAAGCAGCTGTATGCAGGGGAGAGCGTATCTATCTTTTTAAGAGATAACGCTTGGGAGAGCTATTCCTATAAGTGCAGCCTTCATTTTTATACATCAGCTGTCCATCATATATATGAAGCGGCTAAAACACTCTTTCTAGAAAATGTAAAGAGGGGAAGTTTTAGAGTTTTCGGCGTCTGCTTAGCCAATTTACAAGGAGGAGCCGCGGTTCTAGCAAATTTAGAGGATTTTATGAACGGCGCGGACGAGAAGTATAAAAAGCTGTATGCAGCTATAGATAAGATCAACGCCGACACCCCATGCGGCATTAAACGGTGCTCTACCTTAAAACTCATATCCGCATAAAAAAGCCCCGCTCTAACAGCGAGGCTCTTAAACGGTGTGAACGGATTGTATATCTACGATTTCACCTTAGGAGCAGCTTTGGCGGCTTTGGGTGCAGCAGTTCTAGCAGACGCCGCCTTAACTGCTGTTTTCTTAGCAGCAGGCGCTTTAGCAGGCGCCTTAATTTCAGCCCTAGTTTCAGCCCTAGTTTCAGCCTTAGATGATCCATGTTTTGCCGCCTTTGGTCTTTTCACAGGAACAACCAACTCTTCTTCCTCTTCTAAGAGCACATTTACAGGCGGTGCAAATTTAGCGGTTTTCCCTTCCAAACTTGCTCTTAAACGTATCTCAAAATCCCCCATAACATTCATATAGTTAATGTATGCATCATAAGGGGTGCCGTAAGGGTTGAAATATTTGTGCACTTCACCGTCAGCAAACCATTTGGTGCACATATAATAAAAGTGGTCGGAGGCTTGCAGCCTTCCCCAAACGAGGTCTATATTGGCGTCTTGAGTTTTTAAGACCTTTTCTTCCAACCGATAGACTGTTTCAAGGGCATCCTTCTGCATATCATTTCCCATCCAAGCGGTTAGATCGCGCTCTTCATCAGCCCATGACATAGTGTTTGTAACATTCAACTCCGCCACCGGCTTAAACTTCTTAACCACTTCGCTCGGAGTGAGAAAATTGATTCCTTTTTTAGCAAACAGCGCCGCAGGAAGAGCTTCAAAGAAATCAAATATCCCTGAATCAGCCCATTGATGTTCGCCGAAGGTTTCATAATCCATATATATGTTCACCACATCTCCATCTGAATTGGCAATCCAGTTGGCAAACTTATCAGCTGTGAGGGGATACTCTCCCCAACTCCTATTAGAAAATCTGAAAGCAATATCATCAGAGAGCTGGTAGTTTCTCAGCAATAACTTTGCCTTTGCCCCTACAGGCGAGTAAACGTAATTGGGTGAACGCCAACCAAGTATATGATCCGCCCCTTCCAGAAGAACGGCGTCATAACCTAGTTCAGAGGCTATGACAGCAAGATCATTATTGTATACCAGCTCGGTATTTCTGAAAATTTTAGGTTTAACGCCAAAAAACTTTTCTATCTTTTTATCGTGAAGAGCCACCTGCCTCTTGAACTCGTCTTTAGAATATAGAAAAGCAAGAGAGTGGTTGTCTGTTTCTGTAAGAATCTCCACTGAACCAGTTTTAACCAACTCTTGAAAACTAGCAAGGACATCTTTCGGGGCATAGTCAATAAGTTGATCAAGGGCGCTGCCTGTAATAGAGAAAGCTGCCTTAAACTTTCCTTTGTATTTATTGATCAGTTTAAGCAAGAGTGCGTTCATAGGTCTATAGCATTTATCAGCTATCTTTGATATAATCGCACGGTTAGCATCGATGTCTTCATAAAATGGGCTTTCGCCGATCTCAAAGAAATTATAGTGTCTGAGCCGATAAGGCTGATGCACCTGAAAATAAAAACTAATATTTGGCATTGTTAAGCTCCTTATAATGTCTGAGAGTAAATTTCATTCAGATGTTGGGCAGCATTTTCCCACTTAATATTCTTTAAGTCCTGCTGACACCTTTTCACCACTTCGGCGGCAAGCACCGGATAGCTAAGGATGGCGCATATCTTATTTGCCATCTCTTTGACATCCCAAAAATCAACTTTAAGTGCGCCGTGCAGCACTTCGGAAACTCCCGATTGACGGGAGATGAGCACAGGCACATCACTTGTCATCGCCTCAAGAGGGGTAATTCCAAAAGGTTCAGATACGCTGGGCATGCAATAAAGG
>JAISNW010000150.1 GCA_031276055.1 Deferribacteraceae bacterium
AAACCAAGACCTGTGCCGCCGTATACCCGCCCAATCTGGGCAGAGCCTTGCTCAAAGGGCTTAAAGAGCATTGCACGCTCCTCGTTGGTCATCCCGATCCCTGTATCTGCTGTTAAAAATGTAAATTTCGCCCTATTTTCTTCATCCTCTACACATAAAATTGCAAAGCTAATGCTCTTGCCTGTGGGGGTAAACTTTGCGGCGTTGCCTAAAAGGTTGAGAAGCACCTGCCTAAGCCTAAGAGGATCGCTAATAAACATAGAGTCTCCAAAATCTTCGACATCTACGGTAAACTCAACCCCTTTTTCTTCCGCCCGCTGGCGGATAATAGTTTCTACTTCTTCAGCAAGCTCGTTTAAGCTGAAAGGTTCCATAGAGATATCGATCTTGCCCGCCTCAATCTTTGAAAGATCGAGAATATCGTTTAAGAGCCCTAAAAGGTGCTGTGAAGATGCATTTATCTGGGATATATGCTCTTTTATATCCTGTTTTGAATTCTCATCAAAATTTTCCAACTTCATAGCGGCTATATTCGCCATTCCTATTATGGCGTTCATAGGGGTGCGTATCTCATGGCTCATGCGCGCTAAAAACTCACTCTTTGCACTGCTGGCGCTGTTTGCAGAAGCTACAGCATCTCTAAGTTCTTTCTCTATGCTCCTTAATTGAACCTCCACTGCCGCTCTCGCGGACACATCGCGGCCTACCCCTATTATCCCTATTACATCGCCGTTTGCATCCTTTACAGGAGTGCGCACCACCTCCAGAGCCTCTGAATGTCCGTCGGCAAAAAACATCTCTTCTTCAGTATAGGCATTATACCCTTCTTCAAAAACGATATTGTCATACTCTTTCTCTACAAAATAGGCGGCTTCTGAATAGAATTCTTCGGAGAGCTTTCCAACCATTTCAACAGGCTCTTTCCCAAACAGCGATGAATACCTCGGATTAACAGCAACATAGCGGAAATCTCTATCTTTATACCATATGAGATCGGGGCTTGCCATGAATATAGTGTTAAGAACGCTCATCTGCCGCTCAAAAATATCTTGTTTTAAGCGTGTTTGAACTACATCTTCCTCAACTGCTTCCGCCATAGCGTTAAGGGCGGAATACAACCTCCCTATCCCGCCTCTTTCTGAATGGTCAAAGCGGAAATTCCACTCACCCTTAGAGAATCTGTCAATACCTTCAACAATCTTATCGATGCCGCCTGCAACGGCAGCTGCCAATAAAGCTAGAGATAAAGTTGAAAATACCACTATGACGGCGCAGAGAGCAATTAAGAGCGCCTCTATATGCGTCAGTTGAAAATCAGGATAGAGCAATAATCCCGCAATAATTATTAGGAGAGCAATATTAAAAAAAACAGCTGAAACAATAAATTTTGCCCGCGGCTTGAAACCAAACTTAACGAACCCTTTATTATTTAATAAACATCTTGAGAATAAAGCCGTTTTTTTCACTTAAAACCTACATAAAGCCATAAGAGCGGCTTAATATTTTTTCCGTGCCTATAATATAGAGTTTTAAGATGAAACGGTAAAGATTTTTTTTAGAAAAGAGAGGCAAAAAGTAGAGCTAGAGAAACAACTTTTTTAAGAAAAACCAGAGCATTAAGATAGTGAGTATCGGAGTGATGATAGTTGTTGCAAAAAAAGAGGCAAAAAGCCTTAACATCTCTTGAACAGCGTCTTTTGCGCTCTCTGCAACTCCAGACGCCGCATTTGCAATCTTAGCGGTTATCCGTTTTAAGTTAATCTTGTTTATGGTTCTATCAAGCCAACTGCCTACATTGTCAGCAGATACTATCGTTTCGGGATCAGAAAGCTCTTTTTCTGCTAATGTTATCTTTTCGGATCTCTCTTGAAGTTTTTGAACAGCGGCATTATTCAACCTATCAAGAAAGTAGGAGTCTAAAAGGTTTGCAAAGCCTACTGAGATGGGGATGGCAAGGATTGCAGTTGACGATATAAGCCCTATATAGATTGAAACTTTGCGAAGTTTTTCGCTGAGGCTGCTTGAAACCCAGATTGAAGCCCCTGCAAATGCAAAGGAGATTGGAAAGAGGAGTTTTAAGGCAAGCAAGCTCCCTGCAACCACCAAAACTTTTTCTAGGATAATTGCCCCTATAGCAAAGAGAAAGAGGTTTGAAACAATATTTAATGTATAGCTGATAGGTTCAAGCATAGACAGCGGGGTTATAGAGAGCCCCGCCACCACCACGTTTAGATCAATATGAAGGTTTTGCAGAAAAGAGAGCGTTCCCGCTATCACCTTTGTTAGAGCAAACACCTTTACAGCAGATGCAAGACGGGCGTTCAAATCTTCCTGAAACCCGCCGTAAAGCCCGCCGTCTAGGGCGTTAAGCCCTATAAGATAAGGGATTAGGAATATAGAGATTACAATGCCTGCCAGCCAAGAGAGGCTTAAAAGCAGACGGCGGCGGCGACTCACTCCTCGACCCCTGCCCTTGCCTGCACCCCTATCTTATAATAGTGTTTAACCTCTCTTACCTCGCTTACTAAATGCGCAATATCTATCAACTCTTGCGGGGCGTCCCTGCCTGTTATGATAATCTCCACATGTTCAGGCTTTGTCTTGAGCAGCTCAATAACGCTTTCAAGCTCAATAAGCCCTAAATTAACCGCAACATTAAGTTCGTCAAGAACTGCTAGATCATAATAGCCTGATTGTATAGCTTTTTGCGAAAGAGATAAACCGCCTTGTGCGCAATCTATATCCAGCTTCGAAGGTTTGCCGATGACAAATTGATCAGTGCCGAATTGCAGGAGCTTGATATTGTTTGGATAATCAGCAAATATCCTATGTTCAGACGAAGGGCGGTGCTTTAGGAACTGCCCAAAAAATACTCTCATCCCATTTCCCGCAGCCCTAATAGCTACACCAATTGCTGCAGTGGTCTTGCCTTTGCCGCTGCCTGTATAAATCTGGATATACCCCTTCTCAAACATAACTCCACCCCGATATATAAATAACCTGCAAGAATTATTATAGGGATGCATGCAGCTTATGTCAATTCCAATCAGTTTTTTGCAAGAAATTGACTTTTTCAACAGTCTGTGCTATATATTACAACTTTTGAAGGGAACGCTTAGATGGCATTTAACGAAAATACAAGGGTGAAAATCCCCGCGGTGCTTCATCTTACGCAGCTAGGCTATGAATATATATCGCTTAAAGACGCCGTGTGGGATCTTGATGCAAATATCTTTACCGATATTTTCGCGTCAAGCGTTAAGCGGATAAATCCCGATGCAGATTTTGAACCAACCGTTCTTTTGGCGGAAATTAAAAATCTCCTTGACTATGAAGATTTAGGGCGGGCGTTTTATAACCGCTTAATCTCTTCATCTGAGGTCAAACTGATAGACTTCAATAATTTTGACAACAACACCTTTTCCGTATGCACAGAGCTTCCCTGCAAAAACGGGGAAGAGGAGTTCCGCCCTGATATCACAGTTCTAATCAATGGGATGCCGCTTGTGTTCATTGAAGTAAAAAAACCGAACAACCATGAAGGGATATTAGCCGAGCGCAAGAGGATAAACACCCGCTTAAAAAATAATAAGTTCCGCCGTTTTCTAAACGCGGTGCAGTTTATGATATTCTCCAACAATATGGAGTATGATAATGACTCAGTTATTCCTATTCAAGGGGCTTTTTACGCCTCTATATCGTCAAGCGAGGTTTCTTTTAACTGTTTTCGTGAAGAAGATGAAGCTCTCTTTAACCATATTGCCCCTCTTGATGAAGGTATTGAAAAATTTATTCTTAAAGACAACAATCTTGCTGCAATTAAAGAATCTCCTGAATACATCACCAATAAATCCCCAACCAAGCCGACAAATAGAATTCTCTCATCACTGCTTGATAAAAGGAGGGCGGCTTTTATCTTGAGGTATGCTTTAGTATACGTGCAAAGTGCATCAGGCGTTAATAAGCATATTATGCGCTGCCCGCAGATATTTGCAACTCTAGCGATAGAACGTGTTATAAAAAGCGGATTGAAACGCGGCATCATATGGCATACGCAAGGCAGCGGGAAAACAGCCCTTGCTTATTTCAACGCAGCTTACCTTACAGATTATTTTCAGAAGGAGCGCATTGTAACCAAATTTTATTTTATAGTTGATCGTCTTGATCTCTTAGCGCAGGCTCAGACCGAGTTTGAAAGCCGCGGTTTACGTGTGGAGGTTGTAAACAGCAGAGAGGATTTTGTTAAAAATATTGCCTTTCAAGGGGCTATCCATAACGATAGAGGGGAAAGGGAGATTACGGTTGTAAATATACAGAAATTTTCGGAGGATGCTAGAGTTGTAAAACAGAGCGATTATAACCTTAAGATTCAACGCATCTACTTTCTTGACGAGGTGCACCGCAGCTATAACCCTAGCGGAAGTTTCCTTGCAAACCTGCTGTCAAGCGACCCTAAAGCTATCATTATTGGGCTTACAGGCACCCCTTTAATCCTCCAGAAATTAAGAACGGAAGGGGGGCGTCCCTTAGTATATAATAGCAAAGATATCTTTGGGGATTATATCCATAAATATTACTATAACTCCTCCATAGAGGATGGGTATACCCTGCGCCTTATCCGCGAAGGGATAGAAACGCACTATAGGTTGAAGTTAAAAGAGATCTTTGAGCAGATAGAAGTTCAGAAAGGTTCTATTAAAAAGAGCGAAATTTTTTCCCATGCAAGATATGTTGCGGCGCTATGCAACTATATAGTTGAAGATTTTGAAATCAGCCGCGTTCGCTTAGATGACAAAACTATCGGGGGGATGGTGGTTTGCGAGTCAAGTGAACAGGCAAGAGAGCTTCACCGCGTAATAGCCCTTAACCATCCGCAGATTAAAGCCGCTCTCATCTTGTATGATGAAGGGGCTATCGAGAGCCGCAAAAGAGATCGCGATGAATTTAAGCGGGGAAATATTGATCTGCTCATCGTTTACAATATGCTTTTGACAGGCTTTGACGCCCACCGCTTAAAAAAGCTCTATCTTAACCGTGTTTTAAGGGAGCATAACCTCCTGCAGTGCCTCACAAGGGTGAATAGACCCTATAAAGAGATGCGCTGCGGTTTTGTTGTGGATTTTGCCGACATCCGCTCTGAATTTGACAAGACCAACGCTGCTTATCTTAAAGAGCTGCAAGATGAGTTGGCGGGCGAGTGGGATAGATACAACAACCTCTTCAAGAGCCCAGAGGAGATTGAAGCCGAGATTGCGGAGATAAAAGAGAGGCTCTTCTCATATAATCTTGAAAACGCCGAAATTTTTAGCGAGCAGATAAACAAGATAGACGATAAATCAGAGCTTTCCTTGCTGAGAGCCTCCCTAGAAAACGCTCTTATTTTAGGGAATCTGATAAGGCTTTTCGGGCATAACGCCCTAGCCGATAGGTTAAACTTTGCTAAAATTAGGGAATTATTTACCGAGCTTAATAACCGCATCGCCCTAATTAGCAAGAAAGAGGCGCTGGAGGCGTCAGCGGCGGACGCTGATATTATAAATATAGCGTTAGAGAATATATTTTTCACCTTCATTAAGGTAAGCGAAAAAGAGCTGCAGATAGGGGTAGACGGTTTTACCGAGCAGCTGCGAATTTGCAGAGAAACGTTTCAGAGCAACTTTGACCATGCAGATGTTGAATACATCTCTCTTTTAGACGAATTAAAAGAGGTTCTTAAAAAGAAGAAGATAGCTGAGTTGACCGTCGAGGATATAGAGAACTATACCATTTTAATCCGCTCTATCTATGAGCGGCTTATGAAGAAGAACCGCGAGGATGAGCGGATAAAAGAGAAATACGATAAAGACGAGAAATTTGCTCGAATTCACAAGCGGATTGCAAAGACAAACCCAAAATGGCGGCTGAACAGCATTTATAAGGCTCTGCTTACAGTAAAGTATGAAACGGATGAGCGCATCCTTTATCAGAGGGCTCTCTTAAACAATGAAGCATTCTTTGTCAAGAGCGTTCAACCCATTGTTTTCACTAGCTTTAAGAACTTTAAGAACAATGGACTGAAACTTGATTTTAAAAGCTTCCAGCAGATTAATGATCTGGTGGTCAACGAATATATAAAAGAGTATAAAGGGATAACTAGATGAACAACACCCTTGCATTAAAAACAAAACAGCTTGTAGATGATCTTAAATCTATCTGTGCAAACTACGGTTTAGGCAATGACGGCAACGAGTATAAGATCATCACGGAACTGTTTCTGTATAAATTCATGAACGATAAGTTTTTCTACGAAATCCGCCGCCTTGACGGCTGCAGCGCTATGACGGAAGAGAGGCTCAGCGCTCTTTCGGATGAAGATTATAAGATGCTGTTTCTGCAACTGCCTCCGTCCGCCGCCCGCTTAAACAAGGAGCACTATCTATCAAATCTCTTTAACTCCAATAACACTTCACAGTTTGCGAAGCTCTTTGATGATACTATGAAGAGCTTAGCTGCCCTTAATGCCGATATCTTCTCCGTAGGCACGGCAGGCGGCGAAAAGGTGAGTTTATTCAATGGGATAAGCCAGTATGTAACTGAAGACGGCAAGCGGGATCAATTCTGCTGTGCAATTATCAATAAACTTTTTAACTGCAATTTCAGCGAAATAGGAGATATTTTCAGCGAGAAATACGATTTTTTCGCCGTCATCTTTGAATACCTCATAAAAGATTATAATAAGAACGGCGGCGGCAAATATGCCGAGTATTACACTCCGCATGCAGTGGCGCGGATCATGTCGGAGATATTGGTTGCAGGGGAAGCAGCAGATGTTCTCTGCTACGATCCGGGTGCAGGCACAGGCTCGCTTCTGATGAGCCTTGCGCACCGTATAGGTGAGAATAGGTGCACTATCTATTCACAGGATATAAGCCAGAAATCCAGCAGCCTTTTGCGGTTAAACCTCATCCTTAACGAGCTTGCCCACTCGCTGCCTAATGCGGTGCAAGGCAACACCATGACAGAGCCCTACCATATGCGGCGTAAGGAAACAGAGAAAGGTTTTGATTATATCGTCAGCAACCCGCCCTTTAAGTTGGATTTTTCCGATTGGCGCGACAGCGTGGCTGCAGAGCCGCCTATCGTTCAGGATGGCAAGGCTGAAGAGCAGAAGAGGTTAAACGAGCGTTTTTTTGCGGGCGTACCGGCTATCCCCAATAAAGATAGAGATAAGATGGCTATATACCTATTATTTATCCAACATATCATCTCTTCCTTAAATGAGAGGGGGAAAGCCGCGGTGGTTGTGCCGACAGGGTTTTTAACAGAAGGCAAAGGGAAGAAGACCGGCATTGCCAATAAGATAAGGGCGCACCTTGTGGACAATGGGTGGCTTAGGGCGGTGGTCTCAATGCCTAGCAATATCTTTGCCGCCACCGGCACAAATGTATCAGTTATCTTTATAGATAAAACCAATAAGGGCGGAAAGGTTGTTCTGGTTGACGCCTCAGCGCTTGGAACGAAGGTTAAAGAGGATAAACTTCAGAAAACGCTCCTCTCTGCTAGCGAGGAAGAGAAGATTATTAACGCTGTAAACAAGATGGCTGATATTGACAACTTCAGCGTTGTGAAAACATTTGAGGAGTTGAAAGAGGGGAAATACTCGTTTAATCCGGGAGAATATTTCGAGATAAAGTTAGAGTATAGCGAGATAACAGCGGAGGAGTTCTCCGAAAAGGTGAACGAGAGCAGGGTTAAACTTGAGGGGATGTTTAGGGAGAGTAGAGAGTTGGAAAAAGAGATTGTTAAAGGACTTGGAATACTAATCTATGAATAAATCTCTATTAAGCATGTGTGATATTACAACAGGGAAAAAAGATTCAAATGATGCTGTCCGAGACGGACTGTACCCTTTTTTTACGTGTGCTCCCGAGCCATTGAGTATTAATGATTATGCATTTGATTGTAATGCTATACTTTTAACAGGTAATAATGCACAAGGAAACTTTTGTATTAATCGATATGAAGGTAAGTTTAACGCCTATCAAAGAACTTATGTTATTACAGCTAAAAGATGTTACGATATAGATTATATAAAGTATTCGCTAGAACTGTATCTAACGCATTTTAAAAAACTCTCGCACGGCTCACAGACGAAATTTTTAACCATGCAAATTCTAGAAAGCTGTTTAATCTTAGACTTACCAAAAAACGAGCAGAAAATTCGTATAAAAATACTACTTTCTCTTGACCGCAAGATTGCCCTTAACAACGCCATTAATGCGGAGTTGGAGAAGGCGGCGAAGCTCTTATATAATTACTGGTTCGTTCAATTTGACTTCCCAAACTCTGAAGGCAAACCCTACCGCGCCTCAGGCGGCGCTATGGAGTATAACAAACAGCTAAAACGTGAAATACCAAAAGGGTGGCGGGTTGTTCCGTTAAGCGAAATAATAATTGAGAACAAACAAGCTCTAACTGATGATGAATATAAAAACGCTCTCTTTGGGCTTGATCTTTCAATTATGCCAAGAAACACAATCTGCCTAAATCAGCGGGGGTTTGCAAATGACTTTGCTTCAAATCGCTTTCGTTTGAGAAAATATGATCTTCTCTTTGGTTCTATCCGTCCTTATTTGAGGAAAGCGGGATTTGCAGCATTTGATGGAGTGCTTAACAGTTCAATAATGAACTTTCGTAATAAAAAAGTTCAAGATTACTCCTTTGCTCTTTGCACACTAACAGACGAAACGTTATTTAAATACGCTGATATGCGCAGCAACAGCAATGGCACACGAATGCCTACAATAAATGCTGCTGAATTGCTTGAATATAATCTTGCTTACGATCAAAAAACGGCGCTTGCTTTTAATGAACAATTGTTGCAATACTGGGAAATTATATCGCTAAATATAAATCAGAATTTTGAACTCACCGCCCTTCGAGACTTTCTATTGCCTCTATTAATGAATGGACAGGTTAGAGTGGAGGAAAAAGGGAGTTAAATCCTTTGAATCTCGGCATGCGGCGCACTTGAAACTTCAAGTTCTTCAACCGTCATGCCGAGCTTTTCCAAAGCTGCAAATTCGGGAAATGCTTTAGCGGCGCCCGAAAATTAGGAAGCTAAAAATAGGTTCATTGCAAAAACCTAGTCTATTATCACCAGTTTATCCCCGCTGCTTACGGTTTTTCCTTCTTGAACGAAGAGCTCTTGAACAACCCCATCTTTAGGCGCTCGTATCTCATTTTCCATCTTCATGGCAACAAGGATTAAGAGCGGATCGCCTGTTTTAACCTCCTGCCCCTTTTCCACTAAGACTTTTAAGATAAGTCCGGGCATCTGGGTTTCTATCACCTGCCTGCCCTGCAGCCCTTTAGCGACTCGTTCTTTTAAGAACTTCTTCATCTCATCCAGTATTTCTATGCGGAAAAAGTCGTCTATCCTCTCCACATCGTAAACTGAATCTTTATAGTCAATCACCAGAGAGTAGACGATATTATTCACTATAAGGGAGTGCAGATTATTGCCGCTGACCATATAGTCAACCTCAAACTCTTTGCCGTCAACCGCCACCTTAAAGATGTTTCTATTGGGGGAGGTGGATACGGACAGAATCTCAACAGGGATATAATCGTCAACCCCTTCTACTTTTGCAAAATATTGAGCTAGTTTAGCCATCTCCCCCTCCTAAAATCTGTTGGCAATCTTTTGTAGTTTGCCGTAATGTTTCCAAGGCGCCTCTCCCACAGCAGGCATGGTGGTTGCCCTAGCCGCGGCATCCCTCTCCCGCAGATACTGCTCTATAGCAGCGCCTATCACCGCCACAGTCGGGTCGTTGTTTCTGCGGCGCTTCAGATCTTCTTTATCAAATTTGGTATCAATAAAGGTGGTATCATAGTTGCCAGAGAGGAAGGTTGGGTTATGAAGCACGCGCAGGTGGAATTTAATGGTGGTTTTTATCCCCATGATCTTATATTCCCTAAGGGCGCGGATCATGTTCAAAATAGTGCTTTCGCGGTTTCTCCCCCAAGAGCATACCTTTGAGATCATAGGATCATAGTATATAGGCACAACATAGCCGCAGCTGGCGCCTGAATCCACTCGTACATTCCTGCCCTCTGGGGTGTCGTGAACCGTAATAAGACCAGGGCACGGCATGAAGTTGTTTTCAGGGTCTTCCGCATATATGCGGCACTCCATCGCAGCCCCTCTATGCTGGAGTTCGTCTTGTGTATATGGGAGCTTTTCACCTGAGGCGACTAAGATCATATCCCTTACAAGATCCACCCCTGTGCACATCTCTGTAACAAGGTGTTCCACCTGCAAGCGGGTATTCATCTCAAGAAAGTAGAAGTTCTGATCTTTATCAACGATGAACTCCAGAGTTCCCGCCGAAAAATATCCGATATTTTTGCACGCCTCCACCGATAGAGCCAACATCTTTTCCCGCACATCCTGCCTTAAAAATGGGGATGGAGACTCTTCAATCACCTTTTGGTGGCGGCGTTGTATAGAACACTCCCTTTCATACATATGTATCAGGTTTCCATGGGTGTCGCCTAGCACCTGCACCTCAATATGGTGGGGTTCTAAAATATACTTTTCCACATAAACAGAATCATCGCCGAAGGCGTTTAACGCCTCACTGGTGGCGGCGCGCCAAGCTGAATCAATCTCCGCTTCGCTGTCTACTCGGCGCATCCCTTTCCCGCCGCCTCCTGCCGCCGCTTTCAGCATTATGGGATAGCCTATCTCGCGGGCGATCTTTTTTACCTCTTCAGCGGTTTTAAGAGGCTCTTCCGTGCCGGGCACTACAGGAAGCCCCGCTTTTATCATGGTTTTACGTGCGGCTGTCTTGTTGCCCATCATGCGGATAAGTTCAGCGGAAGGACCGATGAACACCACCCCTTCTCTTTCGCAGCGCTCCGCAAATTCAGGATTTTCTGAGTAAAAACCATATCCAGGGTGGATTGCCGCACCTGTCTTTTTGGCTATCTCTATAATATTATCTGCTTTTAAGTAGGAAACATCATCAATATTATCAGAGATGCAGTAGGATTCATTGGCGTAGCGCACATGGCGGGCGTTTCTATCCACATGGGTGTAAATTCCCACAGAGGCTATATTCATAACTCGGCAGGTGCGCATAATGCGCATGGCTATTTCGCCGCGATTGGCTATCAAAACTTTGTTGATCTTCATATTCCCCTCCCTCACTATAGCGGCAGATTGCTATGCTTTTTAGGCGGGTTGGAAAGCCGCTTATTGGCAAGCAGTTCAAAAGAGCGGATAAGTTTTGGTCTTGTAAGGGCGGGTTCCAAAATTTCGTCTATATAGCCAAGCTCTGCAGCCCTATAAGGGTTTGCAAAGTTTTCGCGATACTCGCTCGTTAGACGATCCTTTGCAGCAACAGGATCAGCCGCCTCCGCAATCTCCTTGCGGTAGAGGATATTAACCGCCCCGTCAGGACCCATCACCGCTATCTCCGCCGTAGGGTACGCAAAGTTTATATCCGCCCTGATATGCTTAGAGCTCATAACATCGTATGCACCGCCGTAGGCTTTCCTTGTTATGAGGGTAACTTTTGGAACGGTGGCTTCGCAGTAAGCATAAAGCAGTTTCGCCCCGTGCCTGATTATCCCGTCATACTCTTGAGCGACTCCAGGCAAGAAACCAGGCACATCAACGAAAGTTAGTATCGGTATATTAAAACAGTCGCAAAAACGCACGAAACGTGCGCCCTTAACAGATGCATTAATATCAAGCGCCCCCGCAAGCACAGCAGGTTGATTTGCAACAACTCCTATAGACTTGCCGTTTAGCCTGATAAAACCTATGACGATATTTTTTGCATACTCTTCCATAACTTCAAAGAAGTTGCCGTCATCCGCCGCCAGCTTTATCACCTCTTTAATATCATAAGGGGTGTTGGGGTTCACGGGGATAATATTTTCAAGCGACGGCTCCATCCGGTTAGGATCATCTATAGTAGGCACGAACGGCGGCTCTTCCATATTGTTTTGAGGGAGGAAGCTCATCAACTCACGAATCTTAATGAGGCAGTCTATATCTGTTTCTGAGGCAAAGTGGGCAACCCCTGATTTTGAGTTGTGAGTGCTTGCGCCTCCAAGCTGCTCTTTAGTGACATCTTCCAGAGTAACGGTTTTAACCACATCGGGACCTGTTATAAACATATAGCTGGTATCTTTCACCATAAAGGTAAAGTCCGTAAGGGCAGGGGAGTAGACCGCTCCGCCTGCGCACGGGCCCATTATGGCGCTGATCTGCGGGATAACGCCGCTCATAAGGGAGTTGCGAAGGAATATATCTGCGTAGCCGCCTAGCGATTTCACCCCTTCTTGAATACGGGCGCCGCCGGAGTCGTTAAGCCCTATTACAGGAGCGCCGACCTTCGCCGCCATATCCATTATTTTCACAATCTTCTGAGCATACATCTCCGCTAGAGAACCGCCTAGAACGGTAAAATCTTGGGCAAAAACAAAAACGGTTCTATTATTTATCTGCCCATAGCCCGTAATAACGCCGTCACCGAGATACAGCTGTTTTTCAAGGCTTTTTTCCCGATGCACCACATACTTGTCAATTTCAACAAATGTAGCAGGGTCAAGCAGTTTGTCAACCCGCTCCCGAGCAGTCAATTTGCCCGCTTGATGCTGCTTTTTAATGCGCTCTTCACCGCCCATAAGCTCGGCTTTCTCGTTCAACTCCCGCAACTTCTTGATCTTTGTCTGCATACTCTCCCTCCAAAGATTAAATCAGATAGATTGTGTCTGAAAACAACCATTGTGTCAAGAAACTTTTATTATCCAGATTGGGCTCTCTGTAAAATGTAAAAAATGATGTCCCTATACCCCAAAAGTGTTAAAATGGATTTGTTAGAACAAATTAACAACAGGAGCAAGGGACAATATGGATGATACTGGAAAACGCAGGGAAT
>JAISNW010000054.1 GCA_031276055.1 Deferribacteraceae bacterium
CCTTAAAAAGCGTTATATTTTTGGAAAATTCAGAGATCCAACGGTTATTGTAGCTATATTTTAAGAGATTTACGCCGTTAGAGATAAAGTCATCCCACCAGCCGATCCCTAAACCTTTATGGTCGGCGTATGCCGCCATATAGCTTACTTTCAGCACATCATCCGAGGCGGTTTGCAACACCCTAAGCGCCTCGTCAGGATCTTCCGGCAACGCCGCCCAAGCGGTAAGCATACTATTGGCGCTTTTGTTAAATGTAGAGGCTAGAATATTAAGCCTATCTGAAAGGGCAGCTAAGTAGGTTTTTTTAGCGGCTGCATCGCTGTCGTTTAAGAGCGAATCATCCACCTCTGTTAAGATAGAGACGCACTTTTTGTAGATTGCCTGCAATACCGCGTCGATCTGATAAGATCGATAGCTAAGGATGCGCCCGCGATACTCGCTCCAATTATGCGCGGGGATATAGGCGCGTTCAGGAAAGCTCCCCCAATAGTGAATATATCTGCTCAGATAACTTCTAAAAGCGGTGGTTTTATACATATACCTGTTATTTTTTTGTAGAAAAGCAGGAGCGGTCTTGTCGTTGGGATCTGTTGTAAAGGCAGAGGCAAAGATAGAGGCTTCGTTCACCAAAGCAGACATTGCCTCTGGATCAAAGCTCTTATTATAGCGGACTCCGCCTATAGAAGAGTTTAAGGCATCGTCTGAAAAGTCAAAGAGATTTGTATCTTTAGCATTGGCTTCTATAAATGCCGCTAAATCTGCCTCTGAAGTCTCAATTATTGTGAGCTCCGCATCAAAGAGGCGGGCTTTAGCAACATAACTTTGCGCTAAAAGCATATTTCGAGCGTTGATCACAAGCTCCGCTAAATCCTCTTGTTTTTCATACGTTTTTGCATAATTTTCATAGACGCCCGCCGCCTGTTCGCTTGCAAGTTGGAAGTTGCGCCAGAGAGTATCAAAATCAGCGTTCTTAAAATCATCAAGATTAAAAGAGAATACAGCATCTTCGAGGAGTTTTTCTACAACAAAGAAGAGGGAGTTGTTATCATCTACCTTTTTAGAATAGAGCGGGCTGGATTTTAAGGTAACTGCTAAACTCTTTAGGTTGTTTACTTCTTCCGACATACTCTTAGGCAGCCCATCCCGCAAAACTGCGATCTCCCCTAAATCTATCTGATTTTGAGGGATTCGGTTCTGAGTGCTCTTAACCATCCTTTCAACAAAGCTCATATCGCTTTCAAATAGGTCGGAAAACTCTTTGTAAGATGAGTTTAGGGTATTGTTGTCAAAGAGGAAATCGTTAATGCGGTTGTTGCCGAAAAGATCGCCGTTTGACGAAACTGCTGTATTAAGCGCCGAACGCGCTCCGGCCAGCTCGTTAAATATATTGCTGCCCATAAAGATTAAAGTTTCCTGCCGCTTTATAAGGGCTCTCCAGTCATTTACAGTCCCCTCTAGATCATTAAACATGGTAACACTATTGATGTAGCGCATAAGGGTTGTAATTTTCAGATAGTTGTCAGCCACCTCTTTTGAGATATTTACTAGCTCTTTGATTCTGCCGTATCTGGAATCAGGGTAAACCCTGAGATCTTTCCACGCATCAAGAACCATCTTTATTGCCGCCTCGCACGCCTCATGGTACCTATCAGAGAAGAAATATGCGGGATCGACGGTAAAGGTATATTTCCTATCGTATTCTTTCTGATAGAATGTGAGGAGATTTACAGTATCATTATCCGCCTTAGGCAGAATGTAACGCAGCAGAGGCTCAATCTGAAAGTTTCCAGAGTTGATATATGTGGAAAAATCGGCGTTTTCAACCTGACTTAGCATAACAAAAGAGTTTATAACCCCCTTTAATTCGGTGTTCAATACTCTTTTGTTGGCTGCAGCTTTTTTGAGTTTCTCCCCTACCCCTTCAATAACAGGCATCCTAACCATTATTCCGTGCAGTTGGTTGAATATGAAAGCTCTGTCTGCGTAGCCGATATTAGGATGCACCCCGAAGAAGAACGCCGAAGCGGGCTTAAAACCAGAGGGGACAATAGGCTTTGTTCTAAGGTATGAATAGGCGTCAAAATAGGTTTGAAACCTTGAGACGTTTTCAGCGGTTATCGGAGAGTTGTCAATTATATATTCGCCTTGAGTATATGTTATTATAGGCGAGGCGGATATATCCCCCCGCCTAAAAGAGTCGGCTAGGTTATGATAGAATTTGGTCATCCCTGTAAGAGAGGAAGAGAATTGATCAGCGTTAAAGTAGGCGGTATATAAAAATATCGCTCCCAGCACAAGAAACGCCGCGGATATTAAATACGCCGCCGTATGCTGCTTAAATTCAGCAGATTTGGTGAAATATGAGAGGGTTGTTGAAGGAAATATCCGTTTATGCAGAAGATCCCGCACAAAATAAGAGCGGCTCTCTGTAGAAACGGCGGCAGACAGCGGAATATCATCAGCGCTCTTTTCCGCTAAATTTGCCAGGGTGGGGCTCAACGTCACCCCGCTCTCCAACGAGGAGGTGAAGTATACCCCCTCTAAACTGATATTTTTTGAACCGTGAAAGTTATTCTCTCCAAAGAGTGAGTTAAGGTAGATAGTTAAGTTTTTATAAAGCCCGTCAAAATTTTCAGGGAATAGATAAATCTTACCCGTTACATCGCCTCTATTTGAAGCTGTCACCTGCCCATGTCTATATATCTGGGTGGAGAGCATACTTTTAAGAGAGCCTTGACGCAGCCGCTCAACAAGAGCATCCCAGAAGTCACGGAACGCGGCGGCGCTGTATGCGCCGCTTAGATTTTCAAAGCCGAAAATCTGGTGGCGCAACTCCCCTGCTATCCCCGCTGTATATTCCTTAAAGCCGTTTACCATATCTAACTTTGTAACTGCCAGATAGCATGGGAGGCATATCCCCATACTGTTTACCAAACGGGCAAGCTCTGTTGCCATTAGAATTGCCTTTTGCTGGCAGAGAGCTTCTTTATCCGCCATTAGAGCGTCCGCAGGAACGGTAAGGATAATCCCGTTTAGGGGCATCTTCCTGCGGCGTTTCTTTAACTCATGTATAATATGATCCCAACCGGCGCTGCTGCCGCCAAACCAGTGGTCATAAAAGGTGCGCCCGCTGACATCGCAGACAACGCCTTTACCGCCAAGCCATATACGGATCGGAAAAGAGTTTTTGCCATCCTCAGAGGCTGCTTCTTCGGGAGAGGCGCAAACAAGCTCAAGTTCACTCTTCTGCATTAGAGATGATTTGCCTGATTGAGGTTCGCCAAGAAGGATATACCACCCCATGTCGTAGAGGGAGCGGCCGT
This sequence comes from Deferribacteraceae bacterium, assembly GCA_031276055.1. Lineage (GTDB taxonomy): Bacteria > Chrysiogenota > Deferribacteres > Deferribacterales > JAISNW01 > JAISNW01. The sequence continues at coordinate 3,325 of JAISNW010000054.1, forward strand.
GGGAGGCGGAGAGGGAAAACCCTTGATCCATAAGGTAGTTGATCTGCTCTATATTGCTTGCTAAAAGCTCTTTAGCTCTGCTGTGGGTATCACCCCCTTTCACAAGGTCTGAAACATGCCGCCAAACCTTGAGGTCACGCATCATCTCATCTGTTTGCTTTACTTTAATACGTTTCTGCTTCAACCTGCGGAAAAAAGGGGCAACAACTGTAAATATTAAGATAATTGCAGCCAATATAACTACAACCGCAGTTATATGGGAGCTGATAAAGTTTGTAATTGCAGGGGGTATCTTAGGCATAATTCAATTTACCTCTCTAGTTGCCGGCAGGCGCTGCAGATGTTGGGGTTGTCGGTTG
>JAISNW010000100.1 GCA_031276055.1 Deferribacteraceae bacterium
GCTGGCGGCGGCGCTTTTAATATCGTCTAGCTGTTCAGACTGCCGCTTATACTGGCTTAGCTTTTCATCATACTCTCCCTTTGCAGCCATATTTAGCTCTCCTAGTGCGTCCATCTTCTTTGAAATAGCTGCCGCCTCTATATTTATCTCGTTGATTTCTCTATCGATGGCGGGGTAATTCCCGCCCATTTCGTCTAAAATCTCCCCATATTCACTAAACATAAGGGTTTCTAAAGCTCTCAACCCTTCTTCAGCGCCCTCCAACTTTGCTTTGTGGTATTCCCCCTTTTTATCGACCTCAGCAAGAAGTTTTGCCAGCCTATCCATATCTGATCTAACCTCTGAAAATGATCTTTCAAACTCCGTCTCCCTAGCGGTGAGCTTATTCACCCTTTCTGAGCAGTTAAGGGAGTTTATTTCAGCAGCTTCTAGCTCTTCTTTAAGTTTATTTAGATATTCTTCGCCGCTTAATACAGTTTCTGCCTCTATGATGCGTTTTTCCAACTTTTCGCGGTTTTTCCCGCCATCCTCAATATCGCTCTTTAGCTTTTCAATCTCTATCCCTCTGGCTTTTATCCTAGAAGATAGGGCAGCGAACTCTTTTTCATATTCAAGCTCCCTGCTTCGCAATTCATCGGCTTTAAGATTCTCGCCTTCGAGGTTTTCATCTAATCTTTCAATCTCGACCTGCTGCGCTGCAAGCTCCCTCTCTGCCCAAATTAACTCGCCTTCTAACCTCTCTATCTCTGGGGATGCTCCATCCCTGCCTTTTATTAGGAGTTCTTTCTCCCTTTCAACTGTTTTTGCCTTCCTTAAAAGATCTCTTTTCTGCTGCTCAAAGTGCACTATCCCCCCTTTCAGAGAAGATAGGCGCTGTTCTGATTTTCTAAGCAGTTCCAAAAGTTTCAACGTTCTGTCTTCAGCCAATACCAGGGCTTTTTTCTTATTAACTTCAGCGGCTTGCGCCTCGCCTAGTTTTATTTCCAGTTGATGATAGGCTGCCTCGTCTTCCTCGATCCGTTTTGTGAGTTTTAAGAGCGTCAAACTCTCTGCACCTACTTTTTTATAGATATTGTTGATCTTATATAACCCCTCTGCAATCCTCTCTCCCTTTTCCGATCTGTCTTGAAAGAGAGTATCCAGTGAGCTTTTAAGAGCAAACTCAAGCGGATCTTCTGAATTTTTTGCAAACTCCAACGCCTCTGCAAGAAAAGGATCGTCAACTATCAGAAGGGCGCTGTATAAACCTTTTAGTTCTTCGTCTGTGCAGAGCGATGCATAGCGCACCGCCTTAAAACGTTCTATAAACTCTCCGCCGCTCTTTTGAGAAAGCTCTTTTTTTAGAAATGCTATCCGCTCCCTTGTTATTTTAAGCTCTGTGGAGAGCTTTAAGAGGGAGCTCTCCTGGAGTGCGCACTCTTTTTTTACTGCATCCCTCTCTAGTTTAGCAATATCTAACTCTTTTCGTCCCTCTCTCAACTGCTCTGCCGCCTCTGCTGCTTCTGCCTCTGCCTTAATTAGAGAATCATCCGCCTTTGCAAAATCTGCATTAAAAGTTTCAATCTCTCTATTGTATCTATGGATATATGTTTCGGATGTCTCTAACTCTGCCCTTTTTAAGCTAAGGCGGTTCTTACAGTCCGACACAAGCTCTGTAAAACGTATATATTTCTGGTTTTCTTCCTTCTTTTTATTATTAATAAGGGCTAATGAGGCTTTTAGAGCAGAGAGGCTGCCCTTTACTTCATCTAGCTTCTCCTTCGATCTATCTACCAGCGCCATATCTAAAGTCTGCTGTTCTTCGGCGTCATTTAGGGAGAGCTCTTTATGAATAAGGCTTTCAGAGATGGTTTTAATATCCTCTTGAGCTATAGTTATGGTATTTTGTGCATTTATCCTCTCACTCTCTCTATCTTGAATAACCCTCTCCAACCTAGCAAGCTCTTTTCTGCTATTTTCAAGGTTCTCTCTTGCTGAATCTATTTCAGAGCGGAGCAACGCGTGGGCTTGATTTAAGCCAAGTTCTTCATTTACCTTATCTGTATGCTCTCTGGTGAGGGAGAGCGCCCTTTCCTGCAATCCTTCAATCTGTGAAAGGTGGTTTTTCTTCTCCCTCTTTATCTGGCGGTATCTTATAATAATGCTCGTTTTTTCAAGTGTTTCCTTTTCGTTTTTTAGCCGTTTATACTCCTCTAAAAGGCTTACCTGCCCTTCAAGGCGGATAATATCTTCAGATAGAACGCTTAAAATATCCCCTATGCGGGTGAGGTTTTCCGCCGTCTGCTTTAGGCGGAGTTCGGCTTGTTTCCGCTGCTGTCTGTAACGAATAAGTCCTGCGGCTTCCTCTAGGTAATTTCGCAGCTCTAAAGGGGCGGCGTTGACAATCTTTGTAACTTTCTCCTGCTCTATGATTGAGATGCTCTTAGAACTCACCCCCGCGTCAAAGAAGATGTCCCGCACATCTTTTAAGCGGGCTTTGCGCCCATTGATTAGATATTCTCGTTCTCCTGTGCGGTATATCTTGCGGCAGACGGCAAGTTCAGATGAACTTCCCCACTTCTGGCTGATATTGGCATCCACATCTTCAAGGGTAAGCAGAACTTCAGCAAAATTAGCGCCGCGTCTAGCTTGAGTACCGCCGAAGATAACCTCTCCCATCTCAACGCCTCTAAGCTCCGATGGGCTCTGCTCCCCTAAAACCCAGCGAAGAGCATCAAGGATATTGCTCTTGCCGCTGCCGTTAGGACCAACTACACAGGTAATCCCCTCCGGAAGCTCTAAATATGTTTTATCTGCAAAAGATTTGAAACCAAAAAGAGAGAGCGACTTAAAACGCATCTGCCACCTAAATAATAAAGGTAGAATTTACTACTCTGCATAGATTTTAGCAAGATAAATCATAACCCGCCCATCCGCTGAAAATTACTTGCTTGCACTCTATAGTTGTGATATAAAGCTCATTACAGTTTTTAGATATATACAATACATAAGTTAAGGAGTGTTATCAATGTTTAGACATATAGCGTTGTCAGCGGTTGTTATGGCGTTTGCCTTCTCGTCTCTCGCTTTTGCGCAGGTAAAGGTGGGGATCGTGGATATGTCGCGCTGTTTTATTACATCAAACGCGGGGATTAAAGCCTCAGAAGAGTTAAAGAGTTTTGAAAGCGAACTGGTTGTAAAGTTAAAAGTTAGAGAGATTCAAGAGGAGCTGGCAAATCTTGAGAAAGATTATGTTGATACTGAAAAAACTCTTACAGAGGCAGGTAAACGCGCTAAGTTAGAAGCTCTTCAGAAGAAGAGCGCGGAGATTGAAAATGTCCGCCGCACCTATACCAGCGAACTGCAAAAGAAAGATAGGGAGCTCACCACAAAGATAAGCTCCGAAGTTATGGTTATAGTTGAGAACTTAGCAAAAGAGGGCAAATATACTGTAATCCTCGATAAACAGGGTGTTGTGTACTCAATTGCTGGGGTGGATATTACAGATAAAGTGATTGAGCTTTACAATAAACAACAGCCCGCCGCAAAATGAAGCTCTCTCTAATCGCCTCAAAGATAAACGGCGCGCTTGTAGGGGAAGACCTTGATATTTCAGATATATCAACCCCTGAACAGCAAACCCCAAACTCTATCTGCATCTTAGCTAAGCCTAAGTTGGCAGAGGCGGCGGCAGGGGAGGCGGCTTGCTATATAGTTCCAAAAGGCTTTCCTACAACGGAAGATAGAGCATTTATTATCTTAGATGATGGCGATGTGCGCAGTGCGTTGGCTATTATCCTTGAGCTTATCCGCCCTTATGAGCCTCCGACTTTCGCCAT
>JAISNW010000107.1 GCA_031276055.1 Deferribacteraceae bacterium
CATATACTAAGCAAGGGGATGCACTCATCATTCAAGAACCGGTCTACCCTCCATTTTCAGAACTTCCCCGCATTAAAAACCGTAGGTTGGTTATTAATGAGCTCGTCCTAATTGACGGGGAATATAGGGTTGATTTTGAACGTTTTGAAGAACAGATAAGAAATGAGCAGGTAAAGCTCTTTATCCTCTGCTCCCCTCATAACCCTATAAGCAAGGTTTGGACAGCGGAAGAACTTTATAAGCTTGGAGAAATTTGCCTAAAATATGGGGTTATTGTAGTATCTGACGAGATTCACGCTGATTTTGTTTTCTCCTTGCCGACAATTGAGAGGAAACATCCACGCCACACCGTCTTTGTTTCTCTTTCCAAACGTTTTCTGGAAAATACTGTTACATTGACCGCGCCGTCTAAAACTTTTAATTTAGCGGGGCTTCAAGCCTCAACCGCATTTATCGCCAATAAAACTTTAAGAACAGCGTTTGCAAACGCCTATAGGCAGAGCGGCTACAGCCAGCTAAACTGTTCAGGGCTTTCTGCCGCCTTTGCAGCATATACCTATGGAGATAGGTGGCTTTTGGAGCTGCTTATATACCTTGAAGGGAGTATAAGATATATTGATGAAACTCTCAGAGAAACCGCTATCGATCTAATAAAGCCGGAGGGAACTTACCTATTATGGTTGGATTGCCGCAAATTATCCTTAAATGATGCAGAGCTCAGACGCTTTTTTATTCAGAAAGCAGGGGTTTGGCTTCATAGCGGCGGCGTGTTCGGAGAGAGCGGGAAGGGGTTCATGCGGATAAATATTGCAACGCCTAAGAACGTAATAAAAGAGGCGGTAGGGCGGATATGTAAAGCTGTCAGCGGTTAGGATGTTATTGCGGGGCGCTTTTAGATTACTGCTATAATTATATAGTTTGCAAAGATAAAATTTATTAACCATAAAATTAAGTTGACCGAACTGCTTTACAAGGGTAATAATATAGCTGTTAAAGCATTTTTTAAAGGGGCAGCAAATTGAAACTCATCTTGGTTGTAGATGATAATATTAGCAGCTTAAAACAGATAAATGTGCAGCTGGACGGAACATACAATGTTATGCTTGCAAAGTCCGGAGCGCAAGCGCTCTCTATGTGCGCGCAAAAGAGGCCGGATCTTATATTGCTTGATATAGCCATGCCTGAGATGGACGGTTTTGAGTTCATCAGAATATTAAAGAGCTATCAATCTTTCATGAAGATACCTGTGGTCTTTCTCACTTCAAGCAGAGACGCCGCCACAGAGATAAAGGCGTTAGAATCAGGGGCGAACGATTTTATTACAAAGCCTGTGGAAAAGAGCATCCTCCTGCATAGAATTGAACTTCATCTCAGGTTGAACGACTATCAACTCTCCCTTGAACAGATGGTTAAAAACCTTGAAGACAGTATTATAACCTCCTTTTCTGAAATGGTTGAATACCGCGACCGTAATACGGGAGGGCATATACTGCGAACAAGCAAGTATACAGAGCTAATCGGTCTTGAGCTAAGCGACCGTCAGCAATTTAGGCAGGAGCTTCATGACCTAGATATGATTGTGCGCGCCGCTCCGCTGCATGACATCGGCAAGATTGGCGTTAGCGACCTTGTCCTCTTAAAACCTGGTCCATTAGATGAAAAAGAGTTTGCCGCTATGAAACTGCATACCACCATAGGCGCATCTCTTCTTAGAAAGGTTTATGCCCGCACTCCAACCCAAACTTACCTTAAATATGCTATAATGATCGCCGAAAGCCACCATGAACGTTATGACGGCAACGGCTATCCTTTCGGCTTGAAAGGGGAAGATATCCCTTTCTGTTCAAGGATTATGGCTGTAGCAGATGTTTATGACGCCCTTGTGGATAACCGTGTATACCGCTCCGCCTTAACCCACGAAGCCGCGATAAAGATCATTTTAGCAGGGCGCGGCACCCACTTTGATCCGGTCATTGTTGACGCATTTAAGGCTGTTCAAGAGAGAATCAGAGCAGCTTACTCAGAAAGAAATACAGAAGTTGACATTATCACCGCCAGTTAGCGATTTGGTAATAATATTAAAGATTTTTACGAGTTTTTAACAGATTTTACCTTTAATAATCCTAACGATTGAATTACTATACTAATATGAGCTGGAAAAAGATTGGTGAGATGGATAATTTAGATAATAAAGAAAATGTATCAGAAGCACAGTTAAGCCAGTCAGCCGCCGCTAGAACCAAAGCATCTGCGGACAGTATATTTTTAAACCTTTTACTCAAACACAGCCCTGAAATTATGATATTGTTTGACCAGTTCGGGCGGTTTATCTACTGCACAGATGTTTTTCTCACCTTAGCCAATATATCTTCATTTGATAAGATAAGTATGAGGACTTTTATTGAGATTTTTAAGGGGTTTATGGATCCGTTAGATGTTGATTGGATGGACACCAACTTTCAGCAAGCCATGGACTCCCGCATTGACATTACCCTTGATGTATCTATAGATTTTAAGCACGACGGCGAGATAAAAAATTATGTAGTCCACTTCACCCCTATGGTAGACGAGAACAACTCTCTTTTAGGGGCTATTACCCTCTTTCATGATCTTACAGATTTTTTGCAGGCAAAAAAGGCGAAGGCGGAATCTCAGGCTAAAAGCGATTTTCTTGCAAATATGAGCCATGAGATACGCACCCCTCTAAATGCCATATTAGGTTTAAGCGAAGTGGAGTTAGATAAAGAGCTGCCCGAAGAGACGCATCTTAATCTGGAAAAGATATATAACTCAGGCGCTACCCTCTTAGGGATAATTAATGACATTTTGGATATATCTAAAATTGAATCGGGGCGTATGGATCTTATCCTTTCTAAGTATGATATTGCAAGTATGATATATGATACTGTCAGCCTAAATATTGTGCGTATAGGCTCTAAACCGATAGATTTTGAGCTTCAGCTTGATGAATTTATCCCATCGGTGGTTTACGGCGATGAATTAAGG
>JAISNW010000109.1 GCA_031276055.1 Deferribacteraceae bacterium
AAGGAGATAATCGCAAATCTTAATGAAACTACTAAATCACTAAATACTATAGTGAGTAAAAATGAACAGGCAGTCAACGAGATTATAGCCAATATAAAAAATGTTACCGACACCCTAGACAACGCCCTAAAAGATAAAGACGAAGAGATAAGCAGAATAGTTGATAACTTTGCAGACCTATCTGACAACCTAAAAAGTTTTTCCAAAGACCTTGATGCAATCCTAAACGGCGAAAAAGATAATATCTCCCAGAGTATTGCCAATATCCGTGATCTTACAGATAAAGCAGCTATAACTGTTGAAAACTTAAATAAGATAACAACTGATGCTTATGAGGGTAAAGGCACCCTTGGGATGTTGTTGGCAGACAATGAAACAAGAGATAAGTTGAAAGACACCATAAACACTCTATCGGATATGACTGCAAAGGCAAATAAACTTGTATTGGAGATAGAAACAGGTTTTGAGAGCATCACCGCCTTTGGAGATTATAGAGGGCGTTTTGACATCCGCCTTAGACCAAACGATCGCAAGTTTTATCTAGCTGGAGTGAGCAATAACCCTATAGGTTCTACAAAGAACACTAGAACCTATATTGCAGGTTCAGCAACGCCAGGCGTGCCGTTCACATATTATGAAGATAAAGAGGAAGTAAGGGAATCCCCCCTTGTGTTCTCCCTGCAATATGCGATGCTCTTTAATGATGGAATGTTTACTTTACGCGGCGGGCTCTTTGACTCTCGGCTCGGTTTTGGGGTTGACTATAAGCCGATTGATTCCCAAAAACTCTACCTCACCCTCGAAGCATCTGATTTTTACAGAACCCATTACGGCGCGTATGGGAAAGCTAACCTGAAATATTACTTTCTTGAACACTTCTTTGTTCAAGCCGGTTGGGACGATATGTTCTCGGGCGCCCGCTCCAGCTTTACAGTAGGCGGGGGGATTACCTTTATTGATGACGATATAAAATATGTAATAACCTCTGTGCCCCTCCCATCAATGCAATAAAGAAAAATTTATCTCAAATTCCCGCTATAAATCGCCGACTTTCTGAGAATGAAATTATTTTTTGACAATTACTTAAGAATGTAATATATTGACTCGTCGGGTTTGTGTATTATGCAATAGGCGGACATCAATGAAAAAAGGTTTTTCTTTAGTTGAGGTGGCCATAGTTCTTCTCTGTTTAGGTCTATTGGCGGTTATAGTTTTCAGGGGCGGAATCTTAATTCATTCGTCTGAGGTTCGTTCTGAAATTGGAAAGATGAATAAAAATGCTACTGCAATCAGCCTTTATTACAGTGAGATAAACGCTATACCCGGCTACGATAACGTCTCTTCTCCTTCAACTGATAATGCCACCTTAGGGCTTTTAGATATACAAGACCTGTTAGATCAACAGTATGTTACAGCTTTTGATCTAGAGTCCAAATTTTCTAAGAATAGGTGGACATATTATCACGGCATTGTTCCTGATACTACTGTTGCTGCTTACACTGATATTAACCACCCAAGCGATTATCCATATAGGATTTCAACAAGCGCTAGGGTTATCGGTTTAAGCATTGAGGATGTTGAAATTAGATTTCTATGCAGTTTTGAACAGATAGTTGATGATCACAATTTCGTAAACGGCAACGGAAGGTATTTTCATGGGCATGTCCCAACCAAGAATACCCCCATAGATTTCCGCAACACCCCAGGACTCTTTGAAAGGTGCTACAAAATTAAGCAGGATGGGGCAGTTGAACAGTATATCAGATATGCTTACGTGATATTTGCCTATTAACAGCATATAATCACAATATCTGCATTCAGCTCTGTTGTTCTCAATATCTATGATACTCTAGTGCGGCTTGAACCTTTATAACAAAATAATTGCCAACTGAGAGATATGCTATTATACTTACACCTATGAGAAAGCAGCAGCCTATCCATGAGGTTTTACCTATAGGAACAAAGATATTTGTCCGCCATCTTCGGCAGAGTGAGGTGGAATACGATTCTTATCTGGTAAATGTTGACAGCGGCGAGATAAGTATAGCCATCCCCACCAAAAAAGGGGAACCTATGAAGGTGTATAAGTCTATCGCCGTCTTGATATACGCCTACCTCCCGATAGGAAAACTCAGCTTTCAAACAACGGTGGAAGGCATCTCAAGCGCTGAGGGATACGCCCTTACTCTTGCTATCCCTGAACGTTATGAGATAGCGCAGAGCCGCCAATATTTTCGAGTGCCTACCTTTTTTGATGTAAAAGTTTATCACGGTTCTCTATCTGAACTAAAAGCCCTCCCATTTGACGGACCTGAACCTCTCTTTGAGCAAGCAACAGTTGACAATATCTCCGGCGGGGGTTGCAGAATTGCAACTAATATGTTGATTCATCAGAGAGATTTTGTGGTGTTGGATTTTGAAAACAGTGTGGTGGAAAATGTCCATATGTTGGAGGCGTTGGTAATTAAGGTGACTGTCCCTGATAAACAACGCCGATTTGTGAATCTCCGTTTTGAAAATATTGAGGAGAGCGTTAGAACAAATATTATAAGATATGTTTTCCGCAGGGAGCTAGAACTTAGGCAGTTAAGGTAACTATCTATGAAATATGAAAAATATAGCGGTGCGGGCAATGATTTTATTATAGTCGATAATATGGAGAGAAAGCTCTCCATCGAAGAGATAGAGCCTAAAATCCGCTGCCTCTGTAAACGCGGGATGTCAATAGGCGCTGATGGCTTTATTATCCTTGAACCAACGGACGAAGCAACATTTTTATGGCGCTTTTACAATTCTGATGGTTCTATTGCCGAGATGTGCGGAAACGGCGCCCGCTGCGCCGCCCGCTTTGCTTTTCTAAACGGCATAGCAGGAAAAGTGATGACCATTAAGACCATCGCGGGCATAATTACCGCTGAGATGCAATCCCCCCCTGATGTTAAAGTTCTTCTCACACCCCCTAAAGATATCTTAATAGATGAAGAGAACCCTCTTACAGATAAATTTAAGCTCTTTTCATTTATCAATACAGGAGTTCCCCACACGGTGATCACTTTAGATGAAAGTGAAGATATTGAGAAGTTGGACATTATACATTATGGGCGGAAGATCCGTTTTCACCCCCGCTTTGAACCGGCAGGCGCAAATGTAAATTTTATTAAAAAGCTAAGCAACGATATGATTCGCGTCCGCACCTACGAAAGAGGGGTGGAAGGGGAAACTCTATCCTGCGGAACAGGTTGTGCAGCATCCGCAATAATTGCAAACGCCAAAGGGTTGGCTGCATCCCCTGTGAAAGTTCTTACCACTAGCGGTAAGGCGCTTACAGTGCACCTAGAAAAGAGCGGTGTATACATGTTGGGAGAAGCCCGCCGTTTATCTGCTGGGGAGATATTTTCTGACGCCGAAAGCTGCTAGCCGCTCTTTACACCCTATCAGCAATCAGAATTTTAATTATTATTATATGCAAATAATTTGCAAAATGGGCGTTATGGTGTTATTTTGCAACTTGTAAATTATTAATTGGAGGGGAGATGAAAGTATTAGAAGGGAAGAAAGCCCTAATCTTTGGAATAGCCAATGAAAAGAGTATAGCCTATGGGATTGCCCGTAAACTGCAGGAATACGGCGCTCTTTTAGGAATATCATATGCATCCCCAGTGCTTGAAAAGAGGGTAGTCCCCATTGCGGAGGGGCTCTCTGCCGCTTTCTGCGAGATGTGCGATCTCACCGATGCTGCAGCGGTGGACAAACTCTATAGACTTGTTGAAGAACGTTTTGAAAAGTTTGATATTCTTGTGCATTCAGTTGCCTACGCCTCGCGGGAGGCGCTTACAGGGCGCTTTATTGATACAGCAAAAGATGATTTTCTTACTGCGATGAATGTGAGTGTATACTCTCTTATTAACCTTGCCCGCAAATATGAACCGCTCTTAAATGATAACAGCTCTGTTATCACTCTCACCTATTTTGGCGGCGAAAAAGTGGTGCAGAACTATAATGTAATGGGGGTTGCAAAAGCTGCTCTAGACTCAACCGTCCGCTATTTAGCTGTTGATCTCGGTGTGCGGGGCATTCGTGTAAACGCTATCTCGCCAGGTCCTATAAAAACCTTAGCTGTCAGCGGTATAGGCGGTTTTCGCA
>JAISNW010000199.1 GCA_031276055.1 Deferribacteraceae bacterium
AGTTTTGCGGGGACTCTCGACGGAGGCGGCAAGTCGATTCTAAACCTTAGCTTTGCAACAAATCCCTCACAAGCAAACCTTGGTTTCTTTGATGAATTAGATGGCGGTGTTGTGAAAAATCTTACTATAGAGGTCGTAAACGGCAATGTCAACTACACCCCGCCTAGTGCAGATATTTACTTTGGTGTATTTGCAGGAAAGCTGAAAAACGGCGCAAGCATCACCAACAGCACTGCTGCTGGTAAGATTGCCGTTACAGCCACTTCTTCCACTGCGACAGAAGCTAAACGGAGGGTTTATGTAGGGGCTTTGGCGGGATCAATCGAAACTGGCTCATCTATAAACAACTCATCTTCAAGGGTCGACGTAGAAGCCTATAATAGAACGGTCAGCGCCACGCTTGGCGACGCTAACCCATTCGCTTACACAGGGGGAATTGTGGGAATCCTAAAGAACGGCACTTTGACCAATGTCTACACCGGCGGCAATATAACTGCTAGAAGTTATGTTGAAGGAACCGGCAACTTATTAGCAAACGATGATACAGAAACTTATGCGGGCGGCATCGCGGGCTATCAGTCTAGCGGTACAATTGAAAATAGCTATGCTTACGGCAATATTGTATCAGTTGCAACCACCCCTGACGGTCCAACCGCTCGAGCAGGCGGTATAGTAGGCGCAATAGAAAGTGGAGTTATTAAAAATTCTCTTGGCATAAATATTATAATTTCGGCTACCACAAAGCATAAAGACGGGAGAGTTAAAGGTGTGAACAGCGTTGGACGTGTAGCGGGCTATCTGGTAGGCGCGGCCTCCCGCACAAAAGACAACATATACGGCAATGCCAACCTCAACTTCGGAGGAGATACAGCCACCGTCTGGAACGGCGTTGATGTGGATTATTATTTCCGTAATCTACAGTGGTTCTGGGATGCCAGCCCTAACGGCTTAGGGTTTAACTATTACGATTCGACGAACCCTGATGCTAACCCTTGGCTTGAGGATAACCTCTATAAATATCCGTGCCCACTTAGCATCTGCCCTATCTTCTATTGGGAAAAGTAGGATAATTCTTTAATTCCCCCTTCACCCTTCCCGCTAAAGCGGGAAGGTTTCAGGTGAAGGGGTGGCTGCCGCTAATTCCCCTTCCGAAATTCCCCTTCACCCTTCCCGCTAAAGCGGGAAGGTTTTAAGTGCAGGGGTGGATGCCTTCCGATTATGCGTTTACGCATTAATCGGAAGCTATAAGAGACTCCCAGTTGCCGTGCCGCGTGTTATTGAAATCATCATCAAGATAGGCTGACACTAAACGATCGTCTATATCGTCTGAAAAAAATAGGCTGGACATGTTACATATCCATACCATCTCGTGATTTGCTCTTTGGGTTCTCTTTCTTTATTTCATTATAGCGGCGCATATAAACATCTAATAAATTATCATAGTCCATCTTAAAAACAGGGTCGCTCTTAGGCTGCCCACTCTTAGCCTGTTCTATTAACGATCTCCCAAAGAGATTATTTAACCTCTCCATAGAACCGCAAACATACTTTGTAAAATCTGTATTATGCTTATCAAGCCGAAATCCTGCATGGCTTAACATGTTCTTGGCAATTATCTCAACCTTTGTTTCCTCTTTGGAATATAACAAGACTAAATTTGTCGCCGTATCCCGCAGTTCCTCTTTAGTGTAATATTTATCTTTCAATAAAGAAGTAAATTTATCCTGCTTAAAATAATCAAGACCGTCTGCAAGAATATTTTGAGCTAGTTTCACATAATTTGGCATTTCCCCAGTCATTACAGCATATTTATAGGCATCATTAATAAACTTTTTCGTCTGTCGAAGATCTACCGATAACCTATGTCCTACTTCATGCAGAATCGAGTGGTAATAACTAGTTGATGCGTTATAAAAAGTTTTAGGCGGTAGTTGTATAGTATGTTCTCGTAAAATTGGGGAGGAATTAGTGTCATAAACAATAGAAAGCCCCAGTTTGTCTGTTAATTTATCAACAATTTTATTTTCAAACCTTCCAGTTGAAACAGCCGCCTTATTCCAAAGAGGTTGAACTTTTAGTGTATTTACATCACAATACAGTTCAATATTAGATTGAAAATCAAGCATTAATAAAAGCACCCAATGTGAAAGAGAAATCCATTAGCTTCTAATTTATGCGACATTTCTCGTTCTTCCTGACTTACATCTCCATATGGATCGCCATCGTATTTAAGAATCATTTTAATTCTAGATTCTACAATTGACTCTATAAACACCTCATTATGTGGGAGATTGTTTTTAATATGAAGGCTTTTCATATGTTCCTTCAGTTCCTCCCTAGTAAAGTAAAACACTCCTCCGTTGAGGACATACTTATACCTTTTAGGTTCTGTGGTTTCGGCAGTATTGACAAATTCTTCCTTTAACATAATAATCCCTCCACTGTAATAAGCCCAATATATCAATATATCGGGCTTATATCAAGTGCTATCCTACCAAGCCGCCTCATCGCTCACGCTCTCCGGTGGTTCGTCTTTGCCGGTTTTCTCCTTAGGCGTTAAAAAGTCCAGTCCGTTCACCATAATAACCACCTTTGAGCGGCTCTCTCCGTTCTGCTCCCAACGTTCACGTTTGAGGCTGCCGCTTACCCCAACCTTGCTCCAATTACCCTGCCCGCATTTCTCCCAATAGCTCACAAGTTCGCTATTGATAGGCGGTCACCCCTTTACTTAATACCTTGCTTTTGAACGCTAGCGTTCAAAATGCAAGGGCAAAGGGGAATTTAAGAGTGCAATAGGCTGCGTTTGCAATTTCCAATTACCCCGTCTGCATTTCTCCCGATAGCTCACAAGTTCGCTATTGATAGGCAGCCACCCCTTTACGAAAGGGTAAAGGGGAATTTAAGACGGGGTAGTTGTAAATCGCAAAGTAAAACCTCTTCAAACAGATATTTTATTTGACATAGTCAAGGTTAAAACATTAGAATAACTCCACTTTTAACTTGTGTGGAGAGAGTGCGGATGGAAAAGAGAAAGATAGTCAATATGGACGGCAATACCGCCTGCGCCCATGTTGCCCACGCTGTAAATGAAGTTATAGCGATATACCCTATCACCCCATCTTCTGTTATGGGGGAGTTAGCGGACGAAAAATCAGCCAGGGGCGAAAAGAATATCTGGGGAGTTGCGCCGGTGGTCTCTGAACTCCAATCCGAAGGGGGGGCGGCAGGCGCAGTGCACGGCGCATTGACGCTTGGCAGCCTTACCACCACTTTTACAGCGTCTCAAGGCTTGCTTCTGATGATCCCTAATATGTATAAGATAGCGGGGGAGTGCACCCCAACCGTCTTTCATGTAAGTGCAAGGGCTCTTGCAACCCATGCTCTTAGTATATTCGGCGATCACTCTGATGTTATGGCGTGCCGCAGCACAGGGTGGGCGTTTCTTGTCTCCAACAACCCGCAAGAGGTGATGGATATATCGCTCATCGCCCAGAGCATCACCTTGCGCTCGCGCATCCCAGTACTCCACTTCTTTGACGGCTTCAGAACCTCCCACGAGATGGCGATGGTCGAAGAGCTTACCTTTGATGATATGCGTTTTATGATAAACGATGAGCTTGTCCGCGCCCACCGCGCACGCGGGCTCTCCCCTGATAGACCGTCTATAAAAGGAACTTCCCAGAACCCTGATGTATTCTTTCAAGGTAGAGAGCGGGCAAATCTCTTATATGATGAACTTATCGATATCACCCGTCAAGAGATGAAAAAGTTCGAGGCTTTAACAGGGAGGGGTTATAAACCTGTAGAATATATAGGCGCGCCTAATGCAGAGTATATTATAACTTTGCTAGGTG
>JAISNW010000225.1 GCA_031276055.1 Deferribacteraceae bacterium
AAGGCGCTCCTGTTTTCTCTGATTATTATGCTTGTAGTATACGCAGCTGGGTTAATTCCTTCCCCTCTCCTTGTGCTATGCCTCCCTTTTGTTATTATGGGTGGAATAACATTTTCAGCCCTCTCCATGATAGTCACCGCTCGAGTTAAGGGGATAGATTCCTTAAACTATTATATTACCCTTGTTCTAACCCCCCTCTACCTTTTGTCGGGGATATTCTTTCCTTTAGAAGGAGCGCTAAAAAAGATAGGGGCGCTTTCCCCCTTTTACCACACAGCGGCGATATGCCAAACCCTCGCGTCTGGAAGTTTCGATGGAATTCTGCTGAACGGTGCAGTTTTATCTCTTACGATGTGCATCATGGTATTCTTTGCAATGCTCGCTATGAAAAAGAGATTGTATAGATGATTATGAATCTTTGTTATCTATCTCTTTATCGACTGCCGGGTTTTATTGGGGCGCTGCCTGCTTTGCAAAGGGGGCAGTCTTTTGGCTCCCATGTTTCTATATCAATTGCACCTAAGGAGAAAAAAGGCATCCCTTCAAAGAGCGCTGCACCGCCTGTTCTATCTATCATAGACGCCACAGCAGTTACAACAGCGCCTCTCTCCTGAACAGCAGCCATACACTCTTTCGTGGATTTTCCTGTGGTTACAACATCCTCTGCTATAATAACCTTCTCTCCGTTTTCAATATCAAAACCGCGCCTTAAAGCCATTACCCCATTTACACGTTCTGTAAAAACCGCTCTCTTCTCTAACTGTCGGGCAAGTTCATAACCAAAACGAATTCCGCCGATAGCTGGGCTTACTACTAGTGAAAAATCTATACTTTTCAGCATTTCAACCAGAGGGGCGACGGCATATGCAGCAACTATCGGGTTCATCATAACCAGTTCCGACTGAAGATATTTATCTGAATGTTTGCCTGATGATAGGATAAAGTGCCCATTAAGCAAGGCATTATTTTCCTCGTAGATTTTTATAATACTCTTCATACTGTTTGCCTAAGAGCAGAATAAAACCTCTCCGTTTCCCATGCAGGATCATGTGAGTGCGTTATCGGCCGCCCAACAACTATATAGTCTACCCCATTGCGGGCAGCAAACTGCGGAGCAGACGCCCGTTGTTGATCATCAAGCGAACCGTCGTTAAAACGTATTCCGGGGGAGATGATGATAAAACTACCGCCGCACGCCTCTTTTATCTCTCTGCTCTCTTGAGCAGAAGAGACCACCCCGTCTAAACCTGCATCTTTTGCAAATTTTGCCAATTTTATAACATATTCTTTTGGAGAGGCGGCGGATATCCCATACTCTCTTAGGTAATCTTCAGATAGAGAAGTTAAAAGGGTAACACCGATAATTTTTGGAGAGAATCCGCTCTTTATTGCATATTCTTTGCATGTATCAGAGCAAAGTTTCAACATCTCCCTCCCTCCTTGAATGTGCACATTCACAATATCTGCTCCATACTTTAGGGAGGCAAGCAGCGCCCCTCTTACAGTATTTGGGATGTCGTGAAGTTTGAGATCAAGAAATACCTTCTTCCCCATATCTTTAAGGGTTGGAATAAGCCTACCGCCGCAAGAGATGAAAAGCTCTAAGCCGACTTTATAGAATCTCCCCGCGTCCGATATACGTTTAACCATATTGACGGCGTCAGAATTTTCCGAGAAATCTAGGGCTATAATCAGCTCTGTTTTCATCTATCTTTCTTTTCAAGTTTAGAGATTCTAGTCCCCAATCCCACAAGATAACCCCCTATCAACGCCCATATAGCTGCATAAGCTGCAAAAAGGTACCAAAAATTTTTCATATTCTTAACCCTACTCGTTATTAGACATATATCTTTCTTCTAACTTAAAAAGCCTTACCCTCTTGTTCAGCAAGGCAATATATAGGATAGTAAACGCCGCTACTGAGACTAAAAGAGCAATCAACATATGGCTGTGCAGCCCCCCGCCCCCCTTCTGAAGAACATTAGGGTGTATAGTTCTCCACCAACGGATGGAAAAGAACACTATAGGCACATCAACAAAGCCTATAATGCCGAGCACAGCGCTATACACCCGTTTTTTTTCCGTCTCTGCAACAAATTTACGGAGAAAGATGTATCCTGCATAGATAAACCACAACACGAGGGTGGTAGTCAACCTTGGATCCCAACTCCAATATACCCCCCAAACAGGTTTTGCCCATATCGGACCGGTTATAATAACAATAGTGCAGAATAAAAGCCCTATCTCAGCAGATGCGGCGGCAATATAGTCTAGATAGCTGTTTCTCTTTTTAAGGAAGATGATGCTGGCTATAAAGGTGACAAATAGGGCGAAAAAGCCGACCCAAGCAGATGCTACATGAAAATAAAAGATCTTCTGGACAGCCCCCATTCTCGCCTCTACTGGAGCGAATATAAAGGCAAAATACAGCGCCGTTAAGATAGAGAGCGCCGCTAAAATATCTATAAACTTTTCTGAAACAGTTTTAATCATAGTTCCACCCTGCTCAAAAGAATCCCTTTATTGACGTTAACCTTTAATGTAGAGAGAAATTCAAGGATATATATAAAAGTTAGAGCTGAGATAAGGAAAAACAATCCATCAAGATAGAGGAAAACATAGAGCCAGAGGAGAAATATAACAATCTGGAACTTTGCATCTCTAGGAAGCAAAAAATCAGAATAATCCGCCTTTTTCTCTGTAAACAGCATTGTAGAGTAATAAACGATGTAACAGGCAAACGCCGCCATAAATATACCCCAATCAACCCTATTGCCAAATAGAAGCATGTATGTGGCAGCAAGATAAACTATCTCAACAAGGAGTAGATAACCCAAAGGTCTAAATATATACCTATAAAAAGAGATAAGAGCCCCTAATGCTGCAGAACGGTTTTCCTCTCTAGCTGTAAGCAATCCTCGTAAAAAGATAACTATTATCCCAAAACAGACAAGAGAATATAGAGGGATAACTTGAGTAAAGTAGAGATAAAAAAGCCCCCAAAGAGGAAACCGCCCTCCCAAAAGGATTACGGCAAAACCGACATCTTCCTCTATAAAGGCAGCTATACTTCTCATATCAGGCTGCTATAATTTGCCCGCGCAGAAGGCTTCAGATAGGCGTAGATCTTCTAAGAGCTTAAAAAGCCTCTGATCTCCAACAAGAACAGTCACTTTAACTCCATCCTGATAGATCAATTTAAGGAAATATCCGATGACCGAAGAGGTTATTGAAACAGAATCAGGGATTTTAACAGCCAACTCTTTACCGCCCTCTTTTAGAAGGGAGGATATTGCGCCTTTTATCTCCAGATAATCTGAAACAGTTTTAATGTTTCCGGTGATTGCAACCTCTTGTGGATTTACAACTTTAATCTCCATAACATAACCTACCCAATGTTCCAAGTATATTTAATAAATCTGATCTTTTCAAGTTTATTATTTCCGTTTGATCTTATCCGTCCTTTGTGTGATACTGGGTGAGTTCGATGTTGGAGAGTAGATGATAAAAGATTACGCAAAACATACTCTTGTGGTGGTGACAGGGCTTTCAGGCGCGGGCAAGTCCACTGTTTCTAAGGTGCTGGAAGATATAGGCTACTATACTATAGACAATATGCCTGTAAAGATCCTTGAAAAGATTATGGGGGTTTTCTTTGATATAGGGGTTAAAACCCCTAAAGTCGCTCTGATAATAGATTCCCGCTCCGGAGATGAACATACTGCTTTTCGCATAATCGAAGAACTAAAGGAGAAGTTCGGAGCTGCGGTTCTATTCCTTTCTGCTTCCACAGAGGTTATTATGAACCGCTATAAGGCTTCTCGGCGTAAGCACCCCTTAGGCGGAAATATCTTAGATGCAATAAAAACTGAGGAAGAGCTTCTTAAACAGATACGCTCCCTTGCAAACATTGTCTTAGATACAACAGAACTTAATGTACACGAACTTGCCGCCAATATAAATGCCTTTTTTAAGGAAAAAGAGGATAAACTTTTAATTACATTCAGCTCTTTTGGTTTCAAACATGGGATTCCTCTTGATTCTGATCTAGTTTTTGATGTGAGATTCTTAAAAAACCCCTATTTTTATGATGAATTAAGGGATAAACGCGGAACAGATCAGCAGGTCAGCGATTTTTTATTAAACGAAGCAACTACAGTTGAATTTCTCAACAAACTTTTGGTTTTGCTGGAGTTTCTAATTCCTCAATATATTAACGAAGGCAAGCAGTACTTAAAGGTGTCTATCGGCTGCACTGCAGGCCGCCACCGTTCTGCAGCGGTGGTAGAAGAGGCGGCAAAACGTCTTTCAGGTAAGATTGCCGCCAATATCCAGATCATCCATAGAGATATAGATAAGGAGTAATATCGTCTGTCAGTAGCTTTGCGTGCAGAGCCCGCACTTCTCGCAAAAGTCATGAATTTTAGTTTCTTTTCCATCTTCCAGAGAAAAGATAACTTTTGAAAGGAGGGCGGAAAGCTCTTGCTTTTCGGCATCTGATAGGCAAACAAACACTTTGTTCAAACTTTTTTCAGATCTTTTGTGCAGAGCCGCCGCAGCCTCTCTCCCTTTCTTTGTGGTTTTAACTAAGGAATACCGCTTATCCTTTTCCCCGCCGCTTCTCTCAACAAGCCCCTGATTCTCCATCTTGGTAATAAGTTGGCTTATCGAAGGTCCGCTGACTTGTAAACACGCTGCAATATCCTTTTGAGGCATATTCCCGTGTTTTGCAAGGATTTTAAGGATAGTTCCCTGCGTTCTGGGGAATCTCCCATTGCTTTGAGCTAGTGCACGGTTGGTTACATTGTAAACATGGATTATCTTCATCAGTAATTGGTTGTTCATAGCAATAAGTATATAGTTAATATAGAGCGTTTTTTCAATCTTTAAAGATGAGAGCTCTCTTGATAGGGCGCGTTCGTTTCAGAGGGAGTTTTCAAGGTATTATATGCTCTCCCACCGTTCACAGAAGAGCGCCTTCGCTCCCTAAAAGATAGAAATGCAGCAGCCAGCAGTATAAAAGAGAAGCGGGAGATTAAAAGAGAGATAGAGAGTTTCAGCGGCGGTCCTTTTTCTTGGAAGGAGAGCTTTTCGGAGGTGTTCAGCGAGAACGGCGGT
>JAISNW010000180.1 GCA_031276055.1 Deferribacteraceae bacterium
GATACCGCTGTAAAAGAGGAACGCCACCACGCAAATAGCGGCAATAACCCCAATATGGAGATGCTGCTTGACATAGAGATCCCTGTTAGCGTGCGAATGGGTTCTGCAAAGCTCTTCCTTAAAGATATTTTAGGCTTGGGACCAGGCAATATAGTGGAGCTTGATCAAAACGCCAGCGATTCCATAGAACTTACGGTTAACGACCACCTCATAGCGCTAGGTGAAGTGGTTATAGTTGACGGATACTTCGGTTTTAGGATAAAAGAGATAATAAGCAAAGCCGAGAGGATTAAACGGTTAAAAGATTAAGATCGGAGGATTGAAATCTTTGAGGAGCGTAAGATGTTTAAGTTTGCAAGGGAAAGGAAAGGTTTTACATTTGTAGAACTTGCTATTGTGCTTGTAATAATGGGGATTATTATGGGGCTTGCGGTGAAAGGGCGCAACCTTATAAGGGGTGCTAAACTGAGGGGCGAGATCCGTAAAATAGATAAACTACAGACCGCTTTGATGGCTTATATAAACCTATATAAAGGGGAATTGCCGGAATATGACAATGAGTCGTTGTCTGCTCCGTATTCCATTGACTACAACATTTTTTTGGAACAGGACCTAATTAAAATGAGCGATATGCTCGCATCGCTCAATGCTACGGCTGATATCAACAATAAAGCGGATACATATGCAGTGTGGGGTTATGCCATGTGCGGCGTAGATATAACCGACAACTTTTCTTTTTATGCCGAAGAATGTAAGGACGGCAACTTTATGATTTGCCCTAATATCTGTGTGGCGGGTATGCGGCTTAACGCCGATAGAAGCGTAGATTACAGCCCTGTTCTTTTGGAGATGAAGTGTTCCATTGAGGCAATGGCGGATGATAAAGATTATGCCAACGGCGCAGGCAGGCTCGCCTCAACACGCTTTGGACCCCCTGCTGATTTACAGTATTCCAATGCCGAGATATGCTCTCCAGATATGAATTACAGAGATTTTAATCCCAATCAGGCGGATATCGTAGGTTCAACCTATTTATATAGGATATACTAAGCAGCCGTTAACCGCGATAGCTGATTTTGGAGCTTTAATATGCACGACTGTGTCTTTTGTAAAATTGCTCAGAGCAAGATCCCTTCCGTAAAGGTTTTTGAAGACGAACTTTTTATTGTGATTCTTGATCTTTATCCCGTGGCGCGGGGGCATACCCTTTTAATACCCAAAGAGCATCATGTAAACATATTTGATGTTCCAGATGATCTTGCCCAAGAGGTTTACCCCCTTTTGGCGAAAGTTGCACGGGCTCTCCGGGCGGCTACAGGGGCAAACGGGCTTAATATAGTGCAAAATAACGGGGAAATATCGGGGCAGGCTGTTTTTCACTCCCACATCCACCTTATTCCCAGATATAATGGCGATAACCTTCACTTTATAGCCCCGGGCAAGGTGCAAGCCGAGCAAGAGGAATTAAAAGAAACAGCCTCCAATATAATTAACGCTCTAGTAAAGCAGCACTCCCTCCCGTATTAAGCGGGAAAACAGAGGTATAATGGAGAGGAGAATTGGTATAGATGAAAAATAGACCTCAGTCTCTTTTCACGCTTCATGTGGAGAATTTCGGGAAAATTTCCAAAGCAGATATAGAAATGTCATTAGCTAAGTTCTGGATGTTTCGCTTTAAATTCCTCCAATAACTGCATTACTAACAATTTTTGTTCTTGGTTTAGGCGTTGTTCCACATATGTTATCCCTTCGCGGCTTTGCGCTAAGTAAAGCCAGATACTGCCGCTTATAAGGTCAACTGTGCCTAGTTCCCCTGTTGCATATATCCTCCCTATCTCTTCTTGGGCTTTGGTAACCCCTCCAAAAGCCGCTTTAAGATAGTATTCCGCCGCCGCAGCAGTATCTTTTTTTAAGCCGCAGCTGCCTGTATAATGTATCTCTGCCAAACTGTATTGAGCAAGGGTGTAACCCTGATCCGCCGACTTTTTATATAATTCCGCCGCCTTTTCTAAGTTTTTATCCAGATAGTGCCCATCATAATAAAAGTTTGCCAAGCGGTATTGCGCCCTAGGGTTTCCAAGATTGGCTGCTTTTACAAAAAAACCTACTGCCATCCCAATATCTTTAGCCACACCCAACCCGCTCTGATACATCGCCCCTAAACTAGTAAGTGCTTCCGGGTCGCCATGTTCCGCCGCTCTGCGATAGTATTCGGCAGCCAAACCGCGGTCCTGGGGAACCCCGCTGCCCTCCTCCAATGCCTTTGCGAAAGCGTTAATAGCTTTTATGTACCCTTGTTGCGCTGCTTTTTTATAAAGTTGTGCGGCTTTTTCGCGATCTTTAGGCACACCCTCCCCATTCATATATAAATATCCGAGTGCATATTGAGCCTTAGGCATTCCGCCTTCGGCGGCTATAGCATAAAGTTCGGCGGCTTTTGCGCAATTTTTTCCGCCTGAAAGCCCGTTCTCATAGACAGCCCCAAGGGAAAAGACAGCTTCCATATCTCCATTTTTAATATCTTTTTCAAGGGCTTTAACGGTTTCATCATAATTTTTAAGGGATTCTTCCACTTTATAGGATTGATTGCCGGTATCTTCACTCACTATGTCTGCTGGACTGCCTTGTTTATTCTCTTGTTTGCCTAGTTCCGCCGCTTTTTTATACCAAATTTCTGCTAAAGTGCTATCTTGCGCCACCCCTAACCCTTCTTCATACATCTCGCCAAGTTTATATTGAGCATCCGGAATCCCTAACTTTGCCGCCTTTTCAAACCATTCGGCGGCTAAACGATATTCGCTGTCGGCAAGATAAATCTTTGCGGTTTCCAAAAGC
>JAISNW010000060.1 GCA_031276055.1 Deferribacteraceae bacterium
GAACTCCCAGCCAAACATTAAAATTCTCATCTAATATCTCCATATATCTCAGATTCCCAAGCGGTATAAATATCGTTTGAGGCTTCTTTCATAAGTGTAAGCATCCTCAGGCACTCTGCAACGCTCCAAGCCTGAGAGATTGCGCCGCCCGGTATGTGCGGAGGATCTCCATCAAACACCTCTGATATAGTGCCGATGCCCGCCTGTTTTAGATGGTCTACAAAGAGCGGCTTCAGGCTGTCTAGTAGCTTAAAAACGGTGGTATTGCTATTAGAAGCGGTGCGCAGCAGACCCTCTGTAAAAGCGCCTAAGAGCCACGGCCAGACCGTTCCCTGATGGTAAGCTCCATCGCGCTTTTCTACCCCGCCGGAGTATTCAGCGGCATACCCTTGCGAACCAGGAGCAAGAGTGCGCAAACCTACATTGGTGAATAGATGGTGCCTCACCCGCTTTACAAGCTCTGTGTGGTGTTCTTCAGGGAGGATGGCATACTCCAGCGACACAGCGAATATCTGATTAGGTCTAAAAGTTGTGTCAACATGGTCGCTGCTCCAAACATCTGCCAAATAGCCTCCAAGAGAATCCGTCACCCAAAAGCGGCGGAAAAACTCTTTCTTCATAATTTCAAGCTGCCCGGCATGACGCCACTTTGTATCCTTAAATTCAACAGCAAGTTGATCAGAAAAGGCTAAGGCGTTATACCATAGGGCGTTAATCTCCACAGGAAAACCGTTGCGCGGGGTAACCGCCCTACCGTTTACGGTGGCATCCATCCATGTAAGCTGCGTATTGGGAGCGCCTACTCTCAACAACCCCGCCTCGTCTACCCCTGTGTGCTCGACAGAGCCGCTTGCATATGCCTTTATTATCTCTTTTATTTTGGGCCAAAACTCTTTTTTTACTACGTTTATCTGATCAGGATAATACTTCAACAACTGCTGAACGCTCCAGATATACCATAGAGATGCATCTGCAGAGTTATAGGCGTGGGATGCTCCATCTGCGGCGAATATATTAGGCACAACCCCGCCTTTTATAGCTTTAGCTGCAAACCTTAAAATTTCAAGCCCGCTCTCCAGATCACCCGTAGAGAATGTAAGACCAGGTAGAGAGATATACATATCCCTCCCCCATATGTTAAACCAAGGATAACCCGCTATTATTGCTAAATTCCCGTCCGCCTGACGAACCAAAAACTGCTTGCTGATGTAAGAAAGATGCCCTATGAAACCTTTCCCCGCCGCCTTTGCCCTCTCTTGTCTAAGTTTTGCCTCAGCATCCCACAATTTAGAGATGTGGGCTTTATGCTGCGGGTGCGCTAGAGCATACTCTTCAAGCGCCGCGGTAAAAAAGATCGGCTTTTCAGCTTTTAACTCTATCTCAAATACGCCTGGCTGAAATAGATCTTCTTGATACTCAAAACCCCGTTCCTGCTCGAGAAGGTATTCAACATTATAGAACCACGCCTGTTCAGGGGTGAACTTATAATCCCCCTGCACCTCCGCATATAGTGGAGGCAGGTGGTCATAAGGTTTAATAACAAAGCCTTTACCTGCGGGATCTGCCTGGGCATCCAGCTCGTCATTGCGCCGAATAAGGCTGTGGAAGTGGCGGAAAGCCACAAGAGGGCGTAGACGCAGCTTAGCTTGAGGAGTATCAGGCGGAGCAGACTTCATCTCGTATTTTATAACAACTCTGCTCTCTCCTGTTATCATCATTATCTCTTTCGTGATAACTATATCGCCGAATTTATAACGGAAAAAAGGCCATAAATCTTGGGACATCTCTCTAAGATATTCATAGCCGGGAGGAAAATATCTGTTCCCTGGATACCTGTGGCAGGAAAAAAACAGTTCTTTCTGGTAAACAGTGAAGGACTCCTCAATAGTAGAGAGCAATACATGGCGGTTTTCAACAGCGCCGAAACCGGTAACCAGCAGACCATGATATTTCCTTGTATTGCAGTTCACAAGAGAACTTGAGGCATAATCGCCCAGTCCGTTGGTTTCAAGCCACTCTTCTCTAAGAGATTTGCGAATATTTTGGGAAGCTAACTTATCAAAACAAAATTTCACTTAGTCCTCCTCAAATACTTAACTAACAATATTTGTATAATGTGTAAACTTTTCACCTTTTCGATCTTGTTTTTATTATATACACATAATTTCTAAAAGATGAAAGAGAAAAAAATAT
The DNA here is from genome assembly GCA_031276055.1 of Deferribacteraceae bacterium. GTDB lineage: Bacteria > Chrysiogenota > Deferribacteres > Deferribacterales > JAISNW01 > JAISNW01. The sequence continues at coordinate 2,194 of JAISNW010000060.1, forward strand.
TTTTCATAAACTTAAAAAAAAAATTGCAAACCCCTTTAATACAAGGAATTATTTTATTTATGATAAATTTTATCGTTTTTAGCCCGTTAATATTTAACTTCTAGCACGGGTTCGGAGAAACTGCCTCTATGCAGCGTTTTTTTAATCATAGCAACTTATTTTTTGTATTGCTTGACTTAATAAATGGCTTGTGCTTAAATATCAACAATATTGCTTATTAGGCTATAGCTTTTGTTGTGAGGCTTCTATGGATTTAAATTGTCTTAAGCTTGCTAAGGGCTTTACCTTGATCGAGTTGGCGGTTGTTTTGGTGATTGTAGGCATTATAATCGGGATGGGGTTCAAGGGGTTAGAGCTTATAGATACTGCAAATGCCCGTTCTGAGATGCAGAAGGTAATGAAGATCCGAAATGCTCTTGCTTCATGGATTAGCGTAAATACGAAAACTGAAGCTACCGGCGACTTTAATAGAGACGAAACATCCTCTC
>JAISNW010000160.1 GCA_031276055.1 Deferribacteraceae bacterium
ATGCTGGAAGGACCTGTCGTGCCGTAGCAGCTGCCTAAAATATTGGAGCAGATGACAAAGAATCTATCTGTATCAAACGCTTTTGCGCTGCCCACCATATTATCCCACCAACCGGGCTCATCTTTAGTTCCCGCTGCACGGGCGCTGCCTGTCAACGCATGGCAGATTAAAACGGCGTTGTCTCTCTTATCTGAAAGTTTCCCATAGGTTTCATAGGCGACGCCCACAGGAGAGAGCATCCGCCCGCTCTCCAAATATAACGGTTCTTTGAAAGTTTTCTGCATGAACTACTTTAATCCATAGAGCTCTATCAGCGAACTAGGTTTAGGGTCGCGCCCTAAGAAAGATCGGTAGATTTCATCCATCTTTTTAGACGCCCCAAGTTTTAAGACTGTGTTAAGGTAAGCCTCAGCCAAATCTTTATTAAAAACCCCTCTCTTCTGAAATTCTAAAAAGGCATCCGCCGCCAGCATCTCCGCCCATTTATAGCTGTAATACCCCGCTGCATAACCGCCGCCGAAGATGTGGGAAAACCCATTCTGAAATTTATTGTAGCTAGGCGGGGCAATGACCGCGTATCTTTTGCGGACATCATCTAACACCGCCTGAACTTCATCTTCCGAAAGTGCACCCTGCATATGTATAGAGATGTCAAAGACGCCGAATTCAAGCTGCCGCAGCATAGAAAGCCCCGCTTGAAAATTTTTTGAGGCGTAGATTTCATCCCGCAGAGCGCTTGGGAGCTTTTCGCCTGTTTCGAAGTGGGAGCTTATTTCGTCTAAAACTTCCGGTTCATACCCAAAGTTTTCAAGGAATTGTGAAGGAAATTCCACGGTATCCCAGTCGATCCCTTTTATGCCGCTCACAGCCGCCTCTTCAACCTGTGATAAGAGGTGGTGGAGGGCATGCCCCATCTCGTGAAAGAGGGTGGTTAGATCATTATGCCGCAAAAGCGAAGGCTTCCCATCTAAAATTGGGGGGAAGTTTCCTACAACCATCACCTCTGGCAGGTGAATCTTGCCTTTATGATCTCTGTGGTAGGTGTGCCAGTCGTCCATCCACGCTCCGCCCCGCTTATCTTCTCGGGCGCATAGATCAGTGTATAAGCCGCCTATAAGACGCCCTTTGAGATAAACATTGTAAAACGCCGCCCCTTCATCCCAAAGTTTAACTTCCTTTTTTTCAAAGCTCAAGCCAAATAAGCGGTTAAGCACAGAAAAAAGCCCATTTACAACACTGTTTAGCTCAAAATAGGGACGTGTTTGCTCTTCGTTATAATCAAAAATAGACTTCTTTAGCTTTTCTGAATAGAAAGCGAGATCGTAAGCAGCAAGATCGTTTACGCCAAGCTTTTCGGCAAATTCTGTCAGCTGTTTCAACTCTCTTTCAGCAAATGGGGTGCACTCTTCAGCTAGAGAGGTTAAAAATGCAGCAACGCTCTCGCTGTTCGGCGCGCTCATACGTTTAATATTTAACTCTGCATAGTTTTTACAGCCTAATATATCTGCTAACTCTTCGCGCAGTGCAAGAATTTCTGTAATGATCTTCCCATTTTGCGGCGCCCTGGTGGTGTATGCTCTATATACCTCTTCACGTTTAGAGCGGTCTGCAGCGTGCGTCATAAAAGCAAGGTAGCTTGGGGGGAGGAGTCCAAACTCCCACCCGCCCTGCTTCTGAGCGGCTAGTTTATCGCTTTCAGGCATATCGCCTAAAACAGCAGGATCTGTGATCACAATCTTATACTTTAAGGTATCGTTCAGAACGTTCTGATTGAACTCTTCACTTAGGAGGCTAAGGCGGAGATTTATCTCTTCCACCCGCTTTTTCTCTTTTTTAGGGAGGTTGACGCCGCTAAGTTCAAAATCGAGGATAGAGTCTTCTAAAACTTTGTATTGAGCGCTGTTTAACCCCCCTTTGCTATATATCTTCTTAAAGGTTTTATAAACCCTCTCATCTTGTGCAAGCTGGGTATAATAGGTTGAGATCAGGGGGATGCACTTGTTTAACACCTTCTGGGAGCGTTCGGAGTTTTTGACGCCGTTAAGGTGTGAAACAGGGGAAAATAGGGCGGAAAGCTCGTAAGAGAGCTCCATATAAGGACGCACAAAGTTTAGGTAGCTCTTATCTTTTATGGACAAGAGCCTGTCCAACTCTTCCTTGTTCTTTTCAATCTTATCTGTTATCAACCTTACTGCTCGGTTCAAAATGGTTGTTGGAAACTTTCCCAGCTTCATCTATTCTTTCTCCTTAGTATAGTCAAATTCTGTGAGGAAACGGCTTATAGCGTCAAGTTCTCGGTATGTAAAGTTATTCAACCGCTCAAGAAAATTCTGCTCAGCCACCTTATGCAACTCTGAATGTAATTTATATATTTCACCGCCTAAAGCGGTTAATCTATAGTAAACCTCTTTTTTATTGGTGGGAAGTTTCAATGCGGATATTATCTGTTTTTCTAACAATTTTAAGGCGTTTTTATAGATTCCCGCGCTCGTTAAGTTTAGAGCTTTAGATATCTGAGTCTGGTTTGCCTGCCCATTATCTCCAATGGATGATATTATATGCAGCTCCGTTAAGGTCAGCTGAACATCTTTCAACTGTTCAACCTTCCTCATCTCTAGCTCAAGGAGGCGTTCTTCTGGGTGCTCGTTGTTCTCTATATGGTGGGAAAGCTCCCTGAACTGCCTTATTACATCCGCCTTTAAGATCTCTGTTTTGTTGATCTTTAGACGGCTGCGTTTATCAGAGGTAACTTCTGGCACCTACAAACACCTTAGAAAAATATGGATCAAGCAGACTGGCGGAGGTTACTCTCTTGCCTTTACTGGGAGCGTGGATAAAGCTATTATTTCCTATATAAACCCCTACATGGCTGACACTTCCTCTGCCCGCTGTGGCAAAAAAGACCAGATCGCCCGGCTGCATATTGCCTCTTGAAACAGACGCCCCTTTGCTATACTGCTCTCTTGAGTTGCGCGGGATAGATAGACCGTTAAGGCTGTAAACAGCCTGCGTAAGCCCTGAACAATCCACGCCCTTGCGAGAGCTTCCACCCCATATATAGGGCACTCCTATATAAGAATAGGCGCTTTTAACAATTCCAGCCCGCAAACTGTTAGGTTTTTCGGCAGAAGTATTAACCGCCGCTGTGTAGTCGTTAGGCGAGAGAATGTAGAAATCGTCTATTATCCCTCTGGTTTTTAACGCTAGAGCGCGGCTTTCGGCGCCGTTATGGGAGTCAAAATTCCCAAAACGCACCTTAAAAAGCCCTGTGCTGTCTTTATATAGGTAAGGGTCATAATCATACGCGTCAAGAGCGGACAGCATCTTCTCTGCATTGCCTGCAATACTATATGCCCCTACCTGCACAGTGTAGCCCATCCGATTTACTTTAACAGGGCGGACAGGATCATTGCTCTGCGCTTTAGGTTTTGGGGCTTTCTTTGGAACAGTTTGAACAAGATCGCCTTTCATATAAACGAGATCAGGCTCAGATACCGCCATACACCCCAAAAAGATATGGAGGCAGAAGAGAGGGGCTAGCCAAAAGAGAGCTTTTCTAGCCATATCTATAACGA
>JAISNW010000184.1 GCA_031276055.1 Deferribacteraceae bacterium
TTTTCTTTAATATACTTAAAAATTTCTTTATATGAGATTGCATTTAAATCACCAATAATCAAAAATAACTTATTATGAGTTACAATTTGCTCAACATACTCTCTAAAAAGAGAAAATGGTGGATTTGTTATGATTATATCAGATTGTTTCAAAAGTTCAATGCATTCAGGAGAACGGAAGTCACCACTGTACGAAAGGACTAGTTCATTTTCAAACAATTCACCTTGCGTTCCCTGTTCAAAATTCTGTTTCAATTTTGATTTTTTTCCTAACTCAATAGACCTTTTAATAACTGTTTCCCTATCAGCTTTTACATCAGCCCCGCCCTCATATTCAAGTTTATAACTCGGCTTATCAACTTCAAAATGAGTAGTAATTAGTTTTTTAAGTTTAAGTTCCTCAAAGTTAGATACAAAGTAATAATAAAAATTAGACCATTCAGGGTCATCACAATTACAGAATACAACTTTATTCTTAAAGTGGTGTTTGTAGTTTTTTAGTTCCTTTTCTATATCAGAAAGTTGAGTATAAAATTCATCTGATTTTTGTCGTTTGGCCTTCGTTAATACAGTATTCGCCATTTATCCCTCTCTTTCACTACATCATAAAGTTTTAATAATGTCAAGGGGGTGTTTCAATAAATAACTACAGATATTGTTGCATTTTTTAAGGTTTAAGTCCAAGCTGTTCAAGGCGGTAGTCAAGCGACCAATCGCCGATGCTCTTGCGGTGGCTGGGTATTTGCCTATTGGGGAGCAACGCTGTATTCCCTTCAGAACCTATATCAAGGTTGGGAATACCGATTAAGGAAAATCGCCGAACTGCCAGCAATTTGAAACCTAGACTGAGACGATAAGGGTCTTTGACATTTAAGCGAATTAAAAACGAAATTTGTGTTGAAAGGGTGAGAAGGTTTATGACCCTCAAAGCCCAGATAAGAACAACCCTACGGTAGTTCTCTCCGCCCCCAAACTTGATATACATATTACCGCTAAAGAAAAGCAGTTGTTAGAGATAGTCAAGGCTGAAAAGGCTCAAGGCCGAAGGTGCTGTGTGTTCTTAGAGCATACCGGCGCACGAGGCCTAGCGCCCACTATGGAATACTGATAAAAGATTACGGCGGTAAGAAGAATTTACTGCATCCGTTTGGACCACTAATCTCTGATGTATGGACAGAAATACATAGAATTAGGCATAATTCGAAAAGGCAGCAGCCCTTGCCAACTTCCAATACATCTATTTCTTGCCTAGATAGGCGGCGAGGCGTTCTATTATGCTCTCATATTCTAGGTTGTCCAGTTGATGTCTAAGCCAGATGACGATCTCCCCTCCCTGTTCGTATTCGTTCTCATCAAGTTTAGCAATGTATTCTTCCATAGCCGATATATCAAAGAGGAGGCAAGATTCATAGAGCGCAGCAAGTATCTTTTCATCTGGATGGATAAGCCTAGCCTTGCTCTCTTTTAGGGCGTCTGTATGCTCTAAAAAGGCGTTTATGCTGCTGATTAGGGTATTCAGCCTGTCAAGAAAAACCTTATTGCCTTCATTGACTTCCTTAAAATTCCCCCCCTTTGCAAGCAGCTCCAACCTACCTGCAAAGCCTGCTAGTTCAGCGGCGCTGATCCCATAGCACGCCCCTTTAATTCCGTGTAGAACCACTGCATAATCGGTGAGGGTGGATAGCTCTACATTCATTATCTTTTCCAGCAGCTTTGGGGTGTTAGAGGCAAAGGAGCGGAGGATTTTTATATATTCCACAGCGCCAAAGAGGGTAATCCCTCTTTTCACGTCCAGATCGGCAATATCAATGTGCAATAGCTCTGAAATCTCGCCTTTTTCATGCTTTTTCAATGTTTCTTGGTTTGAAACGGCTATCGGCTTATACGAAATCTCTTGCTCTGCGTCCCTAACCCAATTATTGAGCACCTGATTTAATTCAACTATATTTATAGGTTTGGTTAGATAATCGGAGAACCCCGCCTGCAAGAAGTACTCCTTTGCGCCTTTTACTGAATAGGCGGTGAGGGCGACGACAGGCACGGTCTTTGCATATTCTGAAGGTTCTGCACGGATAAGATTAAACGCTTCCACCCCATCTACACCGGGCATCATATAGTCAAGAAATACAGCATTATATTGAATATTGCTGTTTCTGAGGCGCTCCAGCATATCGTCTACTGTTGATGCACAGTCAACGGCGATCTCATACGGCGCAAGCAGCCCCTTTACCACCTCAAGGTTGGTGGGCACATCGTCTACCGCAAGCACCCGTGCATAAGGCATCTTTATAATATCTATGCTTGAAATCTCGGGCACAACGTTCTCTTGATATGTAAAGCTGGCGAGCTGCTTTGAAAGTTCATGACCGATAGGGGTGTTGTCTGCTATCTTCTGGGAGATTGTAAAGCTAAAGAGAGAGCCTTTATTAAGGGTAGATTCCACTGTAATATCTCCGCCCATCTTCACTATGATCTCTTTACATATAGAGAGGGAGAGATCGCTCTCTTCGATCTTGTAGGAGTTTAATTTTGGAGAGAATATACTGCTTAACTTGGAAGGTTCTATCCCTGAACCTGTATCAGAGATAGAGAATTTAAGCCCGATATTAAATTCATCTTCTTGCACCTTTTGAAGATGAAAACCCACCTTCCCGCTTTTAGTATGCTTAAAAGCATTAAAGAGGAGTTTGTCCAGCACCTGTTTAATTCTGCGGTCATCGCCGCGAACCCTTCTAGGAAGCGAGGGGTCTGCATATACTTCAAATGTGATGGGCAAACGTCCTATTCTAACAATATTTTCATTTGCAGATGTTGAGATGAGGGCGGCAATATCATAATTTTTGGAGTGTATGGTAAATTTACCCGACTGAATCATAGAGATGTCAAGCACATCGTCTACAAGGGTTAAAATACTTGAACCTGAACGGTTAATCTCCCTGAGGTTGTTGCTGGTTTCCGCAGAGTGCTTTTTGCGCAGCTCGACTTCAGAAAGACCTATAATGGCGTTTAACGGGGTGCTTATGGCGTGGGTAATCTTCAAGAAAAAGATGCTTTTAGCTCTATTAGCCTCCATAGCGCTTAATATAGCGGCATTCTTCTTATTAACATTCAGTATTAGATATTGTGCGGCAAAGTATAAGAAGGTGAGAACAATTATCCAGACGATAATATATGTAACAATAATCTGGTTCATCGCGCCCGCCGCCTTTTTTACATAGGGTTCAAAGGAGAAAGACGAGCTTATCCCCCCCTTATAGCTGCCTTCTAGGTAGGCATGTTGAGCATGGCAGGACATGCAGCTTTTATCCACCCTCATAGGCGCTATATATCTAAAGATCCGCTCACCCGCGGGGTTCTTTATTATTTCAGCGGCATATGCCGCCTCTCTCTTTTCAAAACGGATGAGCGCCGCCCTCTCCCACTCGTCCGCTTTATTTTCAGGGCGTATAGGGTCAATATCAACCATGCGGGTGCTAAAAGAGCCGCCTTCTCTACCTGACCCATGAGCCATGCGCAGCATATGAGACGGGTTAATCAATACATACCGCCCATTCAGTATAGAACGGTCTTTTTGAGGGAGGAATAGGTTATGATCCACCCCTTCGCCCGGCACATAGACGCCGCCGAAAGAGGAGTTCCAATCTCTATATATAATATCTTTCTTAAAGGCTACCTCTGCGGCTGATAGGGCGTAATCAAACGCTCGCGTTCTTATCGATAAGAGGTTGGAGATTATTGAAAAGAAGATAAATACTGTTAAAAAGGCGGCAAAAAAGATAGTAAAATATCTGATAACTCTAACTTCATCCTGCCTGAATCCAGCAAGGGCGGCTAGAGGTTTCTGATATAATCCCTGCACCTTTTGCAACAGCATCTGTTTTAGCATAGTGGAGAATTTATCAGAAAAGCCATCGTCTTGCAATTAGTTTATAGCTTTATCTAAGGTTATCTTTTTTAACGGCTCTGCTTTAGTTTCTTCAACTCACTGGCAGCCAACTCTATTAAGAGCAGCACTACCCCTACGCTTATAAAACTGTCTGCTAAATTAAAGGTATACCAGTGGTATGCGCCGATATAAAAATCTAAAAAATCCACCACCTTATCTAAACGCACGCGGTCGTATAGATTGCCCGCCGCCCCAGCTAGGATGAGAATATACCCCACGCTGCGCAAGAGGCAGCGCACCTCCTTAATAAGAAGGGTTATCAATAAACCGCACGCAACTAAGGTGATCCCGCTGAAAAAAAGGCGGCGGAAGAGTTCCGGCTTATCTTGAAAGATGCCGAACGCCGCTCCAGGATTGAGGATATAAGTTATATTAAAAAGCCCTGGAACCACTGTGATTATCTGATACGGCGCTAAATTGACCTGCACCGCCCATTTTGTTAGAATATCTATAGCTAAAAGCAGTATGAATAGGGCGGCAAGGGCTGCTGCACGAGCTTTAATTCCGATACCCCCTTAAAAGCGCCGCTAAAGCGTCTAGGCGGCGTTTCATAGAATCTTCTTTATAACATCTGCACAGCGGGGGCATAAACGGTTTTCATTTACCTGTTTAGATCTGCTCCAGCACCGCTCGCACTTAGGAGAGGTAGAGGCAAGAGCCAGAACCGCTACCCCCTCTTCCACCATCCCGCCTACCTCTTCAAAGTTTCTAACCTCCACCTCGCTGACTATTAGAAGGCGCGATAGAGCCTCATCCATACTGAGCAGATCCTCTTTCCCTGTTTTTACCCCGATAATGAGG
>JAISNW010000013.1 GCA_031276055.1 Deferribacteraceae bacterium
TTTAAGCTCCGCAGTGAAGATGGATTTCTTTTATCGGATGATATAAATATAGGGTTTGTGGATTTAACGAAGTTGGACGAGATATTGAGAAAGCCTGTGGATGCTATGAACGGCGCTGAAGGCTGGGCGGTGTATTTCAGGTATGCAGACCACCCTAACTATAAGGGGTTGATAGAGAGTATAATAGGTGCAAGGAGGGAGATAAAGATGGCTAATGAGGTATTGGTTCATATAAGCCAAGATGAGCATGAGCGGGCAAAATTTCGTTCACGCAGAAAGTTTTTAGGCGATTGGGATCACAGCATGATAGTATCAAGGGCTGAAGGCGAGATCAAAGGCAAGCTGGATGCTGCCAGGGCAATGTTTTCAGATGGTTTGTCTATAGAAAAGATAGCCCAATATACTGGTTTATCTTTTGAGGAGTTAGAGAAGTTGAAATAAACCTAAAAGTTACTCATGTTCTGCGATAATTACAGAGCAAAAGGGTTGACTATAAGGTCTCAAGGGCTGAAGGCGAGCTCAAAGGCAGAGCTGAAGAGAAATTAGATGCTGCTAGAGCTTAGCATATCCGAGATAGAGGCTCTAAAGGATAGTTAAAACTCCGCTTGTAATCCTTTTTACCTTTCACACTATGAGCAAAAGGGATTAATTACCCCCTCTCCTAATTTATTTTCAGCGATCTCGTAATTACGGCTTGCGATTTATAATTACCCCGCCCGCAATTCTCATAATTGCTCGTAAACTCACAATTCTGAGGCGTCCACCCCTTTACTTAAAACCGCCCCGCTAAAGCGGGTAGGGTGAAGGGGAATTTAAGTTGCTATAAACTATATGTTTCATAAATCATCTTTTTAATCTTATTAATACAACCGATAAGATTCTTTTTTATCTCTTCGCTCCAGAATCTAATTACCTCCCACCCCATATTCTCAAGTTTTTTTTCAATCTCACGATCCCGCGCTATATTCCTTTCAATTTTTGGAATCCAATAGCCTATATTTGATTTTATAGTTTCCTTCCGTTTTTCCCAATCCTTCCCATGCCACAACTCCCCATCGCAAAAGACGGCTATTTTATACTTTGTTATAGCAATATCAGGTTTTCCAGGTAAAGTTTTTAAGTTTTTCCGATAACGGATCCCCTCACGCTGTAATGCTTTACAGAGCAAAAGCTCAACAGAGGTGTTTTTGCTTTTAATACGCGACATAGTTTTACGGCGTTGTTCAGGGGTTAAATTATCCATATCAATTCACTCTCTTAGGGTTTAGAAGACGCCTATAGCCTTGCCTCCATAGTCTCGTATTCCCTTCCTAAAATACAATTAAACAACGCTTCAAAGATAATTTTAATTGCCAAAGGCGGAACTGCCATTCCTATCTGTTTTCTGACACTTTCCTTTGAACCCTCAAAGATAAAGCGATCAGGGAAAGTTTGTAAACGCGCCCGCTCCCTATTTGTTAAAGCTCTATTGTCTCTGTAATGATAAACATGGGTGCCGCCGCCGCCGCTGCCGGTAATAGTATAAGCAGGCTCATCTGCTTTGAGGCGTTTATATATCTGGCTGATTTTAGCCCCTTTAACATTTAATTTTAATGCAAGCGGCAACATTGCTGTAAAGGCGTTTTCACCTTCTTTAATATATTTCAACCGCTCGATGACAATAGGCGACTGTACTGTCAATTCATTATTAGGGGCATTGCGAGGTATATTGCTTAGAGCTGTTTTAACAGAGTTGTCGCTGTTTACGAAAGGGAGGGTGGAAGGTATGCCGAATCTTAAATTTATATTGTTTCTAATGCCTACAATAATAACTCTATGTCGTTTTTGCGGAATGCCGTAATCTTCAAAGCGGTATAGATTAGGGTATATTGCATATCCCGCCTCTATAAAAGAATTCAAAATGCACCTGAAAGCTTCGCCTTCATTGGCATTTTTCAAGCCGCTTACATTTTCTGCAATAAAAAAATTAGGCTTAAATATCTGCAACGCATTCACGCAATACTGATACAATGCGCCAAAAACCCCATCAATGCCCTTCTGTTTTCCAACTACGCTAAAATCATTGCAAGGAAAACCAAAGGTGAGACAATCAATCTCCCCATGTTTTTTCAGCAATTTTTCAAAATCCAGCTTCCTGACGTCTTCGCATATAACCTCTCTAGGGTTAAGGTTCTTTTTGTATGTAGCGCAAGCATCTTTATCATAATCAGTCGCCCATATGTGCTCTACTTTAAGGATAGTTGCAAGAGACGCCCCTAAGCCGATGCCGCCCGCACCGCAAAACAACTCCCCTAGCCGAATCAGACTACTTGATTCCAGCAAACTCGCATCTTTCGCCGACACAATTCCCATATGAAATTATACGCAAAAAAATGGAGAAAATACATAGAATTCTTAATTCATCTCAAAGTGCGGGCAGTCCTGAAAATCCTTAAAGTTGCCGCCCCAGCGGTTGTCAGGGTGCAGACTCTCCCAATAGCTGCCTAAAGGGGCGAGAGCGCCTTTTAACTCAACAGGGTATAAAGAACCTTTAGTAAAGTATATATCAGCAGCAAGGGCTTTTAGATGCCTACTGTTTGGGGTTTTGCTCTTTGCAAGCCTAAGGTATTCTTCCTGCTGGTATGCAGTGCGCTCCACCTCACGGATACGGCATCTAAAACCGATGCTCTCTGCATATGCAATCAGCTTTGCTAGGTTGGATGTAAATATCTCCTGCTTTTCTCCCAACGTCATCAATCTGCTATCTTTCATCTTTAGCCTCCTTTTCAATCTCTCTTCTTAGGCGTCTGCTAAGAGCCGATAAGATATCCTCGCCGCCGAAAGAGGCAATCGCTGCAGCCGCTAGGCGAATCTTAGAACGCTCTGTAAAAAATTCAGATATCTCATAGACTATCCACCCCGCGAATATCCCGATCAGGATATATGCACCCGCTTCTTTCACGCTATGAGCGCGCACAGTATTATCGCCCGTTTTCCGTCTTATTAGATAGGCATTCACCCCGCCTATTGTGCCTACAATGCAAACATAGAGGTATATAGTTGCGAGCATGGCTTATCTTAAGCAGGAATCAAGGGCGATCTCTAACTCTTCGGCATAGGTGAGGGCATTTATAACTGCAATGACTAACTCAGCATCCATCGGCGGTTTTACAGGTTTAGCCGCGTCGCAGCCGATAGGAGCTTCCACTACTTTATAGATGATCTCACTCTTCTGAGCGCACCCTGCAGCAAACCACCCCGCTATTATGAGCAACGTGCAGAGCGTCCACCTGAAAAGTTTATCTCTTTTCATAAAATCCCTCCAACTTCTCTC
>JAISNW010000047.1 GCA_031276055.1 Deferribacteraceae bacterium
TGAAAGAGGGGGATCTCCGCCGCCTCCTTACTGAACTTCCAAGCAATGTTATATTAGCCCTTGACGCCGCCTATGCAGAGTTTGCGGATGCGGTTGACTACCCTGATGCAACCCACTGGCACCGAGAATTTGCCAACCTTGTAGTGCTTAAAACCTTTTCCAAAGCGTATGGGCTTGCGGGTTTGCGGATCGGTTACGCTATAGGGGATGAAGTTTGTATAGATATGATGAATAGAGTCCGCCAGCCTTTCAACACAGGCTCGCTCTCCCAATGCGCCGCCTGCGCTGCTTTAGAGGATGACGCCCACCTTGCTAAGGTAATCTCTTCCAACTTAAAGAACAAACACCGCCTCTATAGAGAGTTTGAAAAGCTAGGGCTCTCCTATATTCCAAGTCAGGCAAATTTTATCCTAGTAAATGCGGCAAACGGCGAAACTGTCTTCCAAGAGCTCCTAAAAAGAGGGATTATCGTTAGATATATGGGAGCTTCTCTTAAAGAATATATCCGTGTAAGTATAGGAACAGATGAAGAGTGCGAAATATTCCTTGAGGGATTAAAACAGGTCATATGAAACCGCAGGATGACGCCCTTCAGCAGAACAGGTGGACAGATCACTTTTCTAAAACCGAGATGGCTTACCCCGCAGAATACCTCATCCGCATATTCAAGGGGAGTTATCCTAGACTAGACTTCAAGAAAGAGCTATACCCTCATCAAAAAGCGCTTGATATAGGCGCGGGCGACGGCAGAAATTCCGCTATGTTGCGTAAATGCGGCTTTACCGTCTGTGCAACGGAGATTCACGAGCAGTTGGTTCAGAAATGTTTATCCAATCTCGCGCTCTGCGGGCTAAGCGATCTCCCATATGATGATGAAGAGTTTGATTATATAATAGCTTGGAATGTCTGTTATTACAGAGTAGAGAACTATCCCTTTTCCGAGCATGTTAGAGAGTATGCCAGAGTCTTAAAACGCGGCGGGATGCTCGTTTGTTCTATCCCTCAGAAAACAAACTTTATCTACGCTGGGGCGGAAGCTATTGAAAAGAGCGGAGAAAAGCTAGCCATTATACGCAGCGATCCATATAATATACGCAACGGGGCGCAGCTTTATATATTTGAAAATGAGCATGAGATATATAAGACGTTTTCTCCATCTTTTTCTGAGTTCACCTACGCCTCAATCTATGATGACTGTTTCGGCTACAACTATCACTTTCATATAATTATCTGCACCAAAAAATGAATAAATATAAGGAGCGGTAATGCGTTTTGAATATACAAAAGCCGGCAGCGGTCTCACCTATGAGATAAGGAATATAGTTGAGATAGCTAACCGTCTAATTCGTTATGGAGTTGAAGTTAGTTGGGAGAATATCGGCGATCCTGTTGCAAAAGGCGAAGATCTGCCTAGATGGTTTAAGGATGCGGTGAAAGGGGTGCTTGACAGCAGCAAGGCTTATGAGTATTCCCCAACTAAAGGGGTATGCTCCACAAGGGAGTATATCGCCGCTAAAAACAACGCTTTAGGCGGAGCGCAGATCACCAAAGAGGATATAATATTTTTTAACGGTTTAGGGGATGCAGTTTCGCACACCTATGCTGCTATGCACGTTGACGCGCGCGTGCTCATGCCTGAACCTACATACTCCACCCACTTTATGGCGGAAGTTCTGCACGCCTCTTTCCCGCCGAACACCTACCGGCTTGATCCTTACAACAACTGGCTCCCTGATCTTGCTGAGATGGAGCGCAAGGCGCAGCAGCATAAGAGCATTATCTCTATCCTTGTAATAAACCCTGACAACCCCACAGGCTTTGTATACTCAAGAGAGCTCTTAGAAGAGGTGGTAAGGATAGCCAGAGAGAATGAGCTCTTTGTTATCTTCGATGAGATATATAATCAGATTGTATATGACGGCGTTGAAACATGTATGCTCTCGCAGGTCATAGGGGATGTCCCAGGCATTAGCATGAAGAGCATATCAAAAGATGTACCCTGGCCAGGCGGCCGCTGCGGGTGGATAGAGGTTTACAACGCAGGCAAAGACCCTATGTTTGATCGGTTTATCAACGCAATCTACCGTCAAAAGATGGCAGAGGTATGCAGCGGCACCTTCCCTCAGATCTCGCTCCCTCTCATCTATGAACACCCTGAATATAAAGGCTATCTGCTTGAGCGCGTCAACCACTATCAGAAGTTGGCGCAGACAGCCGTTGAAGAGTTGGGAAAATCTAAATACTTAAATGTAACTATGCCTAGGGGGGCGTTTTACCTCTCTGCTGTATTCAAGGAAGGCGTCTTAAACGGCAAACAGAAGCTCCCTATAAAGATTGCCGCTATACAAGATTATATTGAAAGCGTTCTTTCTGATAAAGACCCTTTTGATAAACGTTTTACATATTATCTATTGGCGTCAACTGGGGTTTGCGTTGTGCCTCTCACCTCATTTTTCACCACCACAAACGGCTTTAGGCTTGTGCTTTTAGATTGCGATTCTGCACGTTTTTCTCAAACTGTCCGTAAGATAGCCGAAAGTGTGGATGCCTATGTTGAGAGCAGCTAGACGATAAATATTGACGCGGGGGTAATATATGCAAAAGCGGATCAGAGAGCTTGTTGAACTTATTTCATACCACAATGAACGTTATTATAATCAGAATGATCCCGAAATTACAGATTACGAGTATGATATGCTCTATAAAGAGCTCACAGCGCTTGAAAGAGAGCATCCAGAGTTTGTTCTTCCAAACTCCCCCACCCGACGGGTGGGCGCTCGTCCGATAGATTTAGGGCTAAAGCACTCTGTGCCTATGCTCTCTTTAGAAAACAGCTATAACCGAGAAGATATAGAGAACTTTATCTCCAAAACTATAGATGCCGGCATTTCTTACAATGTAGAGCCTAAGATGGACGGCGCCGCCGTCAGCCTTACTTATAACAACGGAGAGCTTGCGCTTGCTCTCACTAGAGGCGATGGGATAACAGGAGAAGATATTACTGAAAATATGAAACGGGTGGCAACCGTTCCGCAAAAGATCGATTACAACGGCGAGTTGATAGTTCGCGGCGAGGTCTTTATGCCTAAGAGCGCTTTTGACCGTTTAAATAGTGAACGCTCGGCGGG
>JAISNW010000083.1 GCA_031276055.1 Deferribacteraceae bacterium
CTTTCCTCTTTAGACGCAGCCGCTTTGCTTACTAATCTTGAGAAAGTTACTGTTGCCGCGAGGCTGCGCCTTGACGAATACGCGTGTAAGGATTATGATTTTATCAATGGACATTCAGAGGTTTACTTGTCGCGCAAAAAAGAGGGGTTTTTCATAATAAATGATTGGCAGTCTAGTGCACACACTAACATTACCACGGCTGCAGCTGACGCAAGATGCGCCGGCTTTTTTACAGAACCGCACCCGTTATATGCGGGGCCGTCTCAAGCGGAGATTAATTTTGATAAGAAGAGCTTTCATAGATGATCTAGATGATATTGTCCGCATAGAAAAGAGATCTTTTGTTAAGCCTTGGTCGGCTGAGTCATTAGAAGCTGAATTTAATAGACCGTTTTCAAAGATATTTCTTTTTACTCAGGAAGAGCGCGGCGAACTTTATATAACGAGTAAAACCCTCGCATATATTATAGTTTGGCTGCTATGCCCAGAGGGGGAGATCGTTTCATTGGCGGTTGATCCGCTTTATAGAGGCAGAGGGATAGCAAGCGCCTTGCTCCGCCGTCTTTTAACGCTTTTCCCAAATGTGTACTGGGCTTTAGAAGTTGATATTTCTAATACCGCTGCTCTTAGGGTATATGAAAAGTGCTCTTTTAAAAAGAGGCGGAAGATTAAAAATTATTACGGGCAAGGCAGAGATGCTTTTTTAATGACAATTTAGTAGGGGGAAAAGGTGTTTCAAACCAAAATTGATGAAGAAATTTTGAAGAAAAGCGATGAACTACGCCGCTTATATGAAGAACATATCCGCTTAGAGCAAGATTTAGAAGCGCTATACAGCCTTAAATACTTTCCGCCTGCTGTGGAGATGAAGATAAAAGAGATTAAAGTGTCCAAATTACAGGGGAAAGATAAAATATATAAACTGCTCTCGGAGTTAGACAATTCCAATTAAAATAAAGGTATATTTATGAAAAATTTTCTATTTACTTCTGAATCTGTAACTGAGGGGCATCCCGATAAGATGGCGGATCAGATCGCCGATTCTGTGCTTGACGCCATGCTTGCTCAAGACCCATTTTCTCGCGTGGCATGTGAAGTTATGCTCTCTACTGGACTATGTGTTGTAGGCGGAGAGATAACATCTCGTGCAACGGTGGATATACAGCAGCTTGTTAGAGCAACGATAAGCAATATTGGCTATACTAGGGCGAAATTTGGCTTTGACGCGGAGACGTGCGGAATAATCTCCACCTTAAACAAGCAGTCGCCTGACATCGCTATGGGCGTCGATACAGGAGGCGCGGGGGATCAAGGGTTGATGTTTGGATTTGCCTGCAATGAAACTGAAGAGCTTATGCCGCTTCCTATCATGTTAGCCCATAAACTTGGGATGCAGCTCGCTAAGGTTCGTAAAGACGGCACTCTCCCATATCTCCGCCCCGACGGGAAAACCCAGGTGAGCGTTGAATATGATGGGGATAAGCCTTTGCGGATACATACAGTTGTGGTCTCTTCCCAACATTCAGATAGAATTGATCTGGAAGCGTTGAGGCAGGATATAATAAATCAGGTTGTTCTCCCTGTTCTGCCCGCAGAATTGGTTGATGATAAGGCGATTATTTACCATATAAACCCCACAGGGCGCTTTGTAATAGGCGGACCTATGGGGGATTGCGGCTTGACGGGCAGAAAGATTATAGTTGACACATACGGCGGCTATGGAAGGCATGGGGGCGGCTCTTTCAGCGGAAAAGACGCTACAAAGGTTGACCGTTCAGCCGCTTATGCTGCAAGGTGGGTTGCAAAAAATATTGTAGCCTCTAAGACAGCTTCCCGTTGTGAAGTTCAGTTTGCCTATGCAATTGGGGTGGAGCACCCTGTTTCCATCTATGTAAATACCTTTGGCGCCTCAGTAATCCCCGATAACGAGATTGAGAAGATTGTATCTGCTCTTTTTGATCTCACGCCGAGGGGGATTATCGATGAGCTCGATCTGCGCAAACCTATATTTAGGCAGACCGCCGCCTATGGGCACTTCGGCAAAACTTGGCTTCCTTGGGAACAGACGGATAGGGCTGCGCTCATAGCTGAAAAGGCAGGAAAACTGGGCGCTTAGTTTAATTATTATTGGAGGAATCTATGTTTAAGATTGATATAAAAGATAAGGCTCTTGCTCCAAAGGGGAAAAAACGGATCCTTTGGGCAGATAAAGATATGCCTGTGCTTGCTAAGATAAGAGAACGTTTTGCAAAAGAAAAGCCTTTTGAGGGTTATAGAATATCATGCTGCCTTCATGTAACCGCCGAAACTGCAAATCTAATGAGGACTCTAGTTGCAGGCGGCGGGGATGCCGTCCTTGTTGCGTCAAACCCGCTCTCCACTCAAGATGATGCAGCGGCAAGCCTTGTGGAAGATTTTGGCGTGCCCGTATCCGCCATTCGCGGCGAAAACAATGATCAGTATTACTCCCATATTAAAAGCGCCATAGAACACAGCCCGCATATAACTATGGATGACGGGGCGGATCTTGTAAGCGAGATATTAAAAAACCACCCCTCCCTTCATAAGCAGATTATATGCAGTATGGAGGAGACGACTACAGGGGTTATTCGCCTTAAAGCAATGCAGGAGAGCGGCGTCTTAAAATTCCCTATAATTGCAGTCAACGATGTGCGCACAAAGCACCTTTTCGATAACCGTTACGGCACAGGGCAATCCACTATCGATGGAATAATTCGAGCCACCGATATACTCCTTGCAGGGAAAACCTTTGTGATAGCGGGTTACGGTTGGTGCGGGCGCGGTTTGTCCGAACGCGCCAGAGGGTTAGGCGCTAATGTTATAGTCACGGAGGTTGATCCGATTAAAGCGCTGGAAGCTATTATGAACGGCTTTAGGGTAATGCCTATGGATAAAGCCGCTGCTGTTGCGGATGTTATATGCACCGTCACAGGAGATATTAATGTGATCGATTCTAGGCACTTCCCCCTTATCAAAGACGGCTGCTATATATGCAACAGCGGCCACTTTGATGTTGAGATAAACCTTAAAGCCCTCGCTAAAGAGGCTATCGAGTATGAAAAGGAGGTGCGGGGCAATGTTGACGCCTACCGCTTCTCCAGCGGAAAAGTTATATACGTTCTAGGAGAAGGGCGTTTAATTAATCTCGCCGCCGCTGAAGGGCATCCTGCATCAGTTATGGATATGAGCTTTGCAACTCAAGCCCTTGCAACTGAATATGCTGTAAAAAACAGGGGGAAGCTGGAGAATCTTGTACACCTGCTGCCTCGTTCAATAGAGCTTGATATTGCAAATACTAAACTTGCAACAATGGGTTTTGAGATCGATCAATTGACCGCTGAACAAGAAAGATACCTCTCCAGTTGGGAAAGCGGCACTTAAAAGCTCTAGTTTTTCTCCGCTATTAGTTATAAAAGCTAGCGTGGCTCAGTCGGCAGAGCAGCCGATTCGTAATCGGCAGGTCGGGGGTTCGATTCCCCCCGCTAGCTTAACTTAAAAGCCCTTATTTATAAGGGCTTTTCGCATTTTAACTCTCTTAATTTTCCCCGCTCAATCCCCAAAAAGTTCTATGCTGCCAAGCACTTACAGTGTAGTTACTGTGGGCAGAGAGACAGAACAAATAAAGCATATTATGCTAGGGTTGGAGGAAATTTAAGTATGCAGGCAACTCTTTGAAGTTAGCCAAGGAGATTGAAGGCAAGATGAAAGCCGAATGGCGCACTGGTGAAATCCCAGAATACAAGAAAGAAGGTGTTTTGACTTTCTCGGAGTATATGAAAAAATACTTCATACCTTTTTGAAATGGTTTATATTGCTCTTTATACGAGGGATGCGATTAGGGGAGATTAAGACGCTCTCCGCCGATGATGTTCATGACGGGTCGGTATATGTTAAAAGCATCCATCCAACCAGCCCCAGATTGATGTTAGAGAAATAAAAAGGGCTTCCGCTAAGAAGCCCAAAGCTTAGGGTAACAACGCCTTGGTAAATAGGCTAGAGATGTTAAGCTTTTAAGCCCTCACAATAGCTGTAAAATCGCTCCAATCCTCAACCTTGAAAGCGCGTATATCCCTAACACTTTGTTTGAACAAGTGATTTGACCACTCCGACTTCAACGAAGGCGGGAAGTATTAACTCCAAAAAGAAAAAATTTTACATCTCAAGCTCTT
>JAISNW010000094.1 GCA_031276055.1 Deferribacteraceae bacterium
CGCGGCGGGGAGGTTTTTTATATACTTAAAGTGACCTGCTCCCGCTTTAGCGAAATATATAACAGGAGCGCCTTTTAATGAAGAGATAAGCCGCTGAAGATATGGTATTACAAACTCCCCATAATCCGCGGGAGAGAGGATCCCCGCCCAAGTATCGAATATCTGCAAGGCGTCTGCACCGGACGTTATCTGTGCTTGAAGATAGCTCGCCATAGAATCGGTCAATTTATCCATCAATATTCTATATGTTTTTGTTTCAGTGTAGATTAGCCGCTTTATCTCTGTAAATTCCCGCGCTGCTCCTCCTTGTGTGAGATAACAGGCCAGAGTAAACGGCGCTCCGCAAAAGCCGATGAGGGGAACCTCAAGGCGCGTTTTAAGAAGTCGAATCGTATTAAAAACAAAAGGGAGGTCTGCAAGCGGAGAGAGCCGTTTCAACCTCTCCACCCTGAGAGCATCGCATAGAGGCTCTTTTATAGAGGGCGCAGGAGCAAACTCAATGGAAACACCCATAGGCTCAAGAGGGATAAGGATGTCAGAAAAGAGGATCGCCGCGTCCACCCCTAAAAGCTCAACCGGCTGTAATGTAACTTCACAGGCAAGTTCAGGGCTCTTGCAGAGTTCAAGAAAAGACACCCTCTGCCTCACCTTCATATATTCAGGCATATACCGCCCCGCCTGCCTCATAAGCCATATAGGCGGGTTTACGGTCAGCTTTGTCCCCTCCAAAACGGAGAGCAGTTTTCCATTAAAAGCCATAGAGCTTTTTTCAGTTAAGAAAACTCATGGCTAGTTCAACAACATCTTGCGGATTCCTACTATAGCCTTCGTTGGATTAAGCTCTTTAGGGCACGCCTTTACACAGTTATAGATTGTATGGCAGCGCCAGACGCCGTGTCGGTCATTTAAGATCGGGAGGCGCTCTAAAGCCCCTTCATCTCTACTGTCAGCAAGATAGCGGTATGCCCTAAGTAGAGCGTTCGGTCCGAGGTACTGTTTATCATACCAGTAGCTGGGGCAGCTGGAAGAGCAACACCCGCACAGGATGCACTCATATAAACCATCCAGATGTTTCCTCTGCTCAGGCGTTTGGATGAACTCTTTATCGGGTGTTGACGAGCGCCTGATAAGGTAAGGTTTAACTGTAATAAATTTGGCGAAGAAATCTTCAAGATCAACCACTAAATCTTTAATAACAGGCATACCAGGCAACGGTTGAATAACGATGCGCTTGCTGTTTAAGCAAGATATCTTTGTTAAGCAGGAGAGGAGGTTTACACCGTTTACATTTAAGCCGTCAGAACCGCACACTCCTTCCCTGCAGGAGCGCCTAAAAGAGAGGGTGGGGTCGATCTCCCACTTTATCTGGTTCAGAGCGGCGAGTAAGAGCATACCAGGCCTTCTAATCTCCACCTCATAGCTCTTAAAGTAGGGCTTTTCATCTTTATCAGGGTCATAACGGAAAATTTTTAGTTCAACTGTTTCCATCGCTATCTCCTAGTAAACTCTTGCTTTAGGCGGAAAAGTATCAACTGTAAGCGGTTTTAAGCGGACAGGTCTATAATCTACAGAGATAGAACCATCAGGCGCAAGGCTTGCCTCACTGTGCTTTAGATACTCTTTATCGTCTCTGTCGGGGTAATCGTCTCTGAAGTGCCCCCCCCTCGATTCTTTGCGTGCAAGTGCGGCAACTGTAGCCGTCTTCGCAACAAGTATCATATTGTCAAGCTCTAACGCCTCAATGAGATCAAGGTTATAGACGGTAGATCTGTCATCTACTTTATAATCTTTGAGCATCTCCTCAAACCGCTCGACATCTGTAAGGGCTTTTTTCATAAGCTCTTCTGTGCGGAAAACGCTCATATTGAGCTGCATTGTGTCAATGAGTTTCTGATATATATCGTTAAAACGGACATTTCCGTTTGCATTGGCGTAACGGTTTAATTTTTCCAGCCCTGCCTTTCCAGCCTCATCAGGAAGTTTAGCAAGAGCGCTTGTCTGAGCGTATTTTGCAGCTCTTTCGCCGGCGGTTCTTCCAAAGACTACCAGATCAAGCAGAGAGTTAGTGCCAAGTCGGTTTGCTCCGTGAACGCTGGCGGCGCACTCTCCAACGGCGTATAGACCTGGCACAACATCATATTTCCCATTAGAGCCTTTTATTACATCGCCGCAATAGTTGGTGGGAATCCCGCCGTTCTGATAGTGGGCGGTGGGAACAACAGGGATAGGCTCTTTAGTGCAGTCAACGCCTGAGAAGATAAGGGCAAGTTCATGAATTCCCGGCAGCTTTTCCATTATCTCATCTGCGCCTATATGATCTATTCTAAGCAGAACATAATCTTTATTAGGACCAACCCCCCGCCCCTCTACAATCTCTTTGCCTATACAACGTGAGACGATGTCTCTAGGCGCAAGGTCTTTTATAGTGGGAGCGTAGGTTTCCATAAAACGCGTACCCTCGCCGTTGATAAGATATCCGCCTTCACCGCGCACCGCTTCAGTTATTAGGTTGCCGTGCCCATAAATCCCTGTGGGGTGGAATTGGAAAAACTCAGGGTCGCTCCAAGAAAAGCCCGCCCGCATAGCCATAGCCACGCCATCGCCTGTATTGATATGGGCGTTGCTGGTGGTGGCGAAGATGCGGCAGTTGCCGCCGGTGGCAAGCACCAGCGATTTGGTATGAAATAGGTGGAGAGAGCCGTTTTTTATATCTAAACAGAACACCCCGCAAACTTCGCCGTCAGGGTTTACGACTATCTCAAGGGCGTAAAATTCGCTGAAAAATTGGGTGCCCTGGCTAACAGATTTTTCAAAGAGCGTTTGCAAAAGGGCATGCCCTGTGCGGTCTGCCACATAACAGGCGCGTTTAACGGGTTGTTTGCCGTAGTTGGAGGTGTGCCCGCCAAAGGGCCGCTGGGCAATCTTGCCTTGCGGGGTCCTGTTAAAGGGCATCCCGATATGCTCAAGCTCTATGATCATCTGCGGGGCGTTCTTAGTGATATATTCACAGGCGTCTTGATCCCCAAGGTAGTCTCCCCCTTTCACAGTGTCATACATATGCCAGTGCCAATGGTCTTCCTCATAATTTCCAAGTGCAGCGGAGATTCCCCCTTGTGCGCTTATAGTATGGCTGCGTGTTGGATAAACCTCTGAAATAACCGCTGTTTTGGCATATTGAGACGCTACCTGCGCTGCATTTAAGCCCGCGCCGCCTGCACCTAATATCAGGACGTCATAAACATGCTGTTCAATCTTTATTGACATGATAAATCCTCGTGGGTAATTATTTTTCAACCGAAAAACGGCATAATTGCGGCAAGCCCTATTGCACCTACTGCAACGCCTGCTATCCAGTAAAATATCTGGAGGATAAGCCTAAGGGAAGTGCACTCAACATAGTCGTCAGTTATCATCTTAAAGCCGCTGAAGGCGTGCCAAAGCCCAAAAGCCAAGATAGGAAGCAACAGCCATGACGAGAAGGCGTGCCCGCCGTTTAATGCTATCTGTATAAAGATAATCACACCGCATACTGCAACCGCAACCCCGCTTATCCGCTGCAGTATCCATGCAAGGTGTCCGTTGTTCCCATTCCCGTTAAATTTATACATATTAAGCCCCTAGTTAAATATTTTAACGATAACAAATGCACTTAACGCAACGGCAAAACCTGCCGCTATAGAGAGGTGCACCTTAAACTTTTTGATCTCAACTGAAGAGGCGAATTCCACAAAGATGATGCGGATGCCGTTAGCTGCATGCAGGAAGAAGAGAAACGCAACTGCGGCAAGTATCCCTTTAGAGCCTGCAACTTTACTTAAAAATGGACATATCCCTGAAAAGCCGAGAATGTGGAATATCAGGAAAAGACCGATGATAACGCCCGATACACGGTGAAAAAGCCATGCCAACATACCAGGGTCAATACGGTATCTCTTTGCCTTTGTGTAAGAAAGAATATCCTTGCGCGGCATAAAAAACTCCTTGATGATTCTTTTTAAGAGAAATCTCTTAGGGCGCTGCCTTGCAGCTGAAGTTTATAGTAGATAAGAAAACTGTTTGTGTCAATTAATAAGTGGGATGAAAAGTGTAATAAATAGCTAACACAAAAGGGGAAAAGGTTTAGAAAATTATTATAATATAACATTTTTATAAAACAATAATATCATCTCCTAACTCCTAGCCCCTAGCCCCTAGCCCTTACTGCCCGCTTATTTATCATATCGGCTTGATATGCGGCGCCGAACCCGTTATTGATATTTACTACGCTTACCCCCGCAGCGCAGGAGCAGAGCATAGATAAGAGGGTGGTTAATCCGCCTAAATTAGCGCCGTAACCAGCTGAAGTGGGCACTGCTATTACAGGAACGCTGACCAACCCGCTAATAACAGAGGGGAGAGCGCCTTCCATCCCTGCGACGGCTACTATGCAGTTTGCCTCTGTCAACCT
>JAISNW010000208.1 GCA_031276055.1 Deferribacteraceae bacterium
GGGGGAGAAAGAGCCTGCCGCCGCCTGCTTTCTTAATTATCCCCTGCACAATCTCTTCAGCGGATTCCTCCACCCTGGAAGAACCCACCTTATGCCCTAAAACTTTTAAGAAGGTGTAAGCCATAGCGCCGCCGACTAAGATAAAATCTGCTTTATCTAAAAGAGCGTTTATAACCCCAATCTTATCGCTTACCTTAGCGCCGCCTAAGATTGCTGCAAAAGGGCGATCAGGGTCTCTAGTTATCTTGTCAAAATATTTAACTTCTTTCTCTATCAGAAATCCTGCCGCCTTTTCAGCGGCAATCCCTGCAATGCCGTAAACTGAAGCGTGTTTACGGTGGCTGACGCCGAAGGCGTCATTTATATAAACTTCAAAAGGTGCAGCAAGAGCCTCTGTAAAGGCGGGGTCATTCTTCTCTTCGCCTTCATAGAAACGGAGATTTTCAAGGATAAGCGCCTCTGAAGGATAGTAGGCTTTAAGAGCATTGGAAACCTTCTCTCCAATACAGTCATCCACAAGTTTTGCTTTGAAATACCCTTTTGCATTTATATGCTCTACTACGGGTTTAAGAGAATATTTCATATCACGTTGCCCTTTGGGTCTGCCAAAGTGCGCTCCTATGGCGAGCTTGCCCCCATTATCAAGGATATAGCGGATAGTTTTTAACGCCTCTGTGATGCGGGTATCGTCTTGAACTACCCCGTCTTTAATAGGAACATTGAAATCAACTCGGAGAAAAACATTTTTGCCTTTAAGGTCAAGTTTTTCAATTGTTGAAAGCATAAAAATACCTCTTTGTTGGAATAAATCATCATAAGCCTATACGAAAGGGGATGAAAAATCAATATCATTTTCGTGAACAGCTACTTTGTTAGGGAGAATATGCGGCTAAACGCTATCCCTTTGCCTGCCAGTGAAAAATAGATAATCAGTGATTTCCCTTTGAAAGCGCGTCTAGGCACAAAACCCCAATAACGTCCATCAAAGCTGGTGTCTCTATTATCCCCCAGCATTAAATATACACCGTCAGGCACTGTAAATTCCCTCTGCTCTTCATCTAAAGACCTCTAAGGATAAAATTTTGCATAAGGTTCTTGAAGAAGGACGCCGTTTCTGTAAATCTGCCTCCCCTCCATGCGGATATGATCGCCAGGCGTTCCTATCACCCTCTTTATAAAATCTTTATCAGGCTCTAATGGGTATTCAAAAACCGCTATATCGCCAAAAGAAGGATCGCCTACAATATAATGAATCTTACTAGCCAAAATGTGATCGCCAACTAAGAGAGTGTCTTCCATAGAGCCCGATGGAATGCGGTATGCGCTAATGAAAAACGTTCTTATAAACATGGCTATTACAAAGGCTATAATAAGCGAATCTATGAAGTCTTTCACCCCTCTTTTAGGTTTAGCGCTCAAATCGCTGGGGATGGCTGGATTATTCTTTTTTGCTTTCTGTGCGCTCACTTATCCCCGCCTATCTTTAATACTGCCAAGAATGCCTCTTGAGGTATATCTATCTGCCCTATCTGTTTCATCCGTTTCTTGCCTTCTTTCTGTTTTTCCAACAGCTTGCGCTTCCTTGTTATATCGCCGCCGTAACACTTTGCAATAACATCTTTACGATACGCCTTTACAGTGCTTCGTGCAATAATTTTATTCCCTGCCGCCGCCTGAATCGCCACTTCAAACATCTGTCTCGGAATAACCTCTTTCATCCGTTCAACAAGCTCGCGCCCTTTATAGATCAAGCTGTCTTTATGGATTATTACGCTCAAGGCGTCTACAGGGTCTTTATTGATCAAGATGTCCAGCTTAGCCAGATCGCTTGTTCTATACTCGGCGAAATCGTAATCAAAGGAAGCGTAGCCTCTGGAGACGGATTTTAGGCGGTCGAAAAAATCTGTAACTACCTCCATCAGCGGAATATCATATTCAAGAATAACCCGCTGCCCGCTTATATACCTCATATTCCGCTGCACAGCGCGCCTTGCCTGCAACAGTTTAATTACACCCCCTAGGTGATCTGAAGGGAGGATCAGAGACGCATTTATAAACGGTTCCTCAATGGAGGCGATTTCGCCCGCCTGCGGAAGTTGGGCGGGGTTATCCACCTCCAAAACAGCGCCATCAGTCTTATTTACTCGAAAAACCACAGTTGGGGCTGTTGATATAAGGTTAAGGTTGAATTCCCGTTCTAAACGTTCTTGAATTATCTCCATATGCAGCAAGCCCAAAAAGCCGCACCGAAAACCAAAACCTAGAGCTATAGAGCTTTCAGGCTCAAAGGTGATAGAGGAATCGTTTAAGATCAACTTTTCAAGGGAATCTCTAAGCTCTTCAAACTCTTTAGGATCAACAGGGTAGAGCCCGCAAAACACCACAGGCTTAACCACCTTAAAACCAGGGAAAGCCTCTTTTGTGGGGCGTTTGCTATGGGTGACGGTATCGCCTATCTTAACTTCTCGAACATCTTTTATTGCGGCGGTGAAAAAGCCCACCTCCCCAACAGAGAGGGTTTTTACCTTTTGGGGGGCAGGGGTGAAAACCCCCATCTCGGCTATCTCGTATTCAGCGCCGCTAGAGACGAATATTACCTTATCGCCCTGATTAAAAGAACCATCCACAAGACGTACTAGAACAACCACCCCTTGATATGGATCATACCACGAATCAAAGATCATCGCTTTAAGGGGAGCATTGGGATCGCCTTTTGGGGGCGGTATCCGCTTAACGATCGCCTCTAAAATTTCAACAGTTCCAATCTTCTCTTTGGCGCTTGCAAGGATGGCATCGGAGGCGTCTATCCCTACGGCATCCTCTATCTCTCTTTTTACCCTCTCTGGGTCTGCTTGTGGAAGGTCGATCTTATTGATCACCGCTATCAGCTCTAGGTTCTGATCCACCGCCATAAAGGTATTGGCGATGGTCTGCGCCTCTACGCCCTGCGAGGCGTCAACCACCACCAGAGCGCCTTCGCAAGCTGCTAAGCTGCGCGACACTTCATAGGTAAAATCCACATGACCAGGTGTATCTATAAGGTTAAACTGGTAGGTGCGCCCATCGGATGCTTTATAGTGAAGGCGGGCTGTCTGCGCCTTAATCGTGATGCCGCGCTCCCTCTCTATATCCATACTGTCAAGCACCTGCGCCTTCATGCGCCGCTCATCAAGGGCGCCCGTATACTCTATAAGCCGGTCGGCAAGGGTAGACTTTCCATGGTCTATATGGGCAATTATGCTGAAATTTCTAATCAACTC
>JAISNW010000112.1 GCA_031276055.1 Deferribacteraceae bacterium
TTATATAAAAAGCGGCCCATCTTGCCAAAACCTACAATACATATAGAGGGGTTGTTAGACATCATTTCACCGATTTATATATTAAAGTTCCAACTTTCAATAGGGTTAGTTTTGATCTATCAGAGGTGTCAACCCGCGCCCACGCATGATCGCTTCCTAAAGACGAACTAACTGTGAGGGTAAAATTAAGAGGGGTTATAGTGCATCTTTGAACTTTTGTTGCAAAATCGGTTTGCACGTTGATCATCTGAGGGATAAGTTTATCCCCCTCTTTTAACCCCATCGAGCTGCCAACACTCACTAGAGCGATTTTCTTCCCTCCCCGCAGCTCATTTATATAGCCTTTCACCTTAAACTGCTCCGCCAACATAGGGATAACCTTGCTTAAAGAATCCGACATGGCGCTCTTAGCGCCTTCTATCAACTGTTCAAGGGAGAAAGTAGGAGATGTTCCGATATTTTTTGCACCCTTTACACGGGTATTGGCGATCACCTGCGCAGTCTCCACATCTACCACACTTACCGAGAGTTCTGTTTCCACATTCCAGCCGGCGGCTAGAACATCATAGGTTAGCACCCCGATGGAAAAGATCAGGCTGGCAATAAGGGAATCTCTGCTGCCGCCTGCTATTACAGGCTGCACCTGCGGAAGATAGCTGACTTTTATATTATCAACGCTTCCTGTCACAATATAACGTGCTCCCGCAAGATGACCGAAATTCACCGCCGTGTTAGGATCAGCTATGGTCATCTGAAATTGCTGCTCTTTTAATATCTGCTCCAACTCTGAACGGGCTATAACATTTATTCCGCCTAACTGAATAAGAACGCTCTCTGTGGCGCTCTGGGCAAATTCACCTAGTTGAGGTTCAAGAAAGCGGGATGCGCTCTCATAGGAAGAGTAGCCGAGCGCGCCTATAAAGCCCGGTGAGAGCATAACTCCTGTATTAGATCGGCTGCTGACAGTGTCAACCTGCCCCCTCTGATATGCAGTGTTATTCTGGAACTCAACCACCGCCACATTGAAACCGTCGCGGTTATATACCCCGCTGCAAGCGTCGGGAACTATCTCTTCCTGCATATCTTCAGGCATTAACGGTATAGATGCATCCAACGTCACGGCGCAGCCGCCCGTTAAGATAATGAATAATAGCGAGAGGGCGGCTCTATTCAAGGCTGTTTGCCAAGGAGCGCCATTACCTGCTTTAGGTCTTGCCATACATCCTTCTTCTTTGTTTCATTTCGCAGCAGATAGGCGGGGTGGTAGGTGGGCATAACTTTCATCCCTTCATATTCTCTAAAAGAGCCTCTCAGCTTTGAAATCTTTGCATCCAATTTCAAGAGGTGGATTGCCGCTATAGTTCCTAAAGTGACTATAACTTTAGGTTTAACTAGGTTTATCTGCCTGCGTAGAAAGCCTATGCAGGCATCGACTTCATTCTGAAACGGGTCGCGGTTTTCAGGCGGACGGCACTTCACCACATTGGCTATAAACACCTCTTCCCTCTTGTAGTGCATAGCCTCTATC
Source organism: Deferribacteraceae bacterium (assembly GCA_031276055.1). Taxonomy (GTDB): domain Bacteria; phylum Chrysiogenota; class Deferribacteres; order Deferribacterales; family JAISNW01; genus JAISNW01. The sequence continues at coordinate 1,529 of JAISNW010000112.1, forward strand.
ATCTTTGTAAGCAGCTGCCCCGCCTTTCCTACAAATGGGATGCCGGATAGATCTTCTTCATGTCCAGGCCCCTCGCCTATAAAGATCAACTCTGCATTGCGATCTCCTGCGCCGAAAACTATGGTTTGGCGCGTCTTGCACAAAGGGCAGCGTTTGCAGTCTGCAAGCTCTGCTTCAAGGGTTTCCCAACTATCTTCAGATTCACGTTCAACAAGCGGAGGAGGAGGCGGAGTAAATGCAACAATCTCCGATATCCCGTATATATCTACCAATTCGTTATAGGCAAGCATAGATAGGCTCATCTGCTGTTTATCCTCTCTGCTGCATGTAAAAGGAATCTATAAGCCAATATCCGCTTAGGCTGTTTAGCAAAAACAACCCTCTCCCCATCAGCAAAGAAGGCGGTAATCTCGTTATAGTCAGAATTAAAACCTATTTCATGGTTAGATACATCGTTTAATGCTATAAGGTCTACTCCCTTGTCTTTTAACTTCTTTAGAGCATTTTCCTCAGAGTTTTCGCTCTCTGCTGCAAAACCGATGAAAAATTGCCCCCGCCGCTTTAATTTTGCCGCCTCTTTTAGTATATCTACTGTTTTAACAAGCTCTAAATTAATAGAATCAGCAGTTTTTTTAATCTTTTCTCTGTTGGGATGCCGCGGGGTATAGTCCGCAACTGCGGCATTCATTATAAATACATCAGCCTTTTCTACCCTTTCTAACACCGCCTGCCGCATATCTTCAGCGCTTTTAGCATAGATCGTATTTTTTAGTCCGCTTTTTAAGGGGCGTGCGCCATATATCAATTCAACATCTCCCCCTAAATTCTCGGCTGCAAGCGCCAATGCCAGCCCCATCTTTCCACTGGAATAGTTGGAGATGTAGCGGACGGCGTCTATCGCTTCAATTGTCGCTCCTGCGGTGATTAAGAAACGTTTGCCTGCAAACAGAGGCTTAAATCTCCCTATAGCAAGGCGGATATCCACTTGCTCCAATATCTCTTCAGGTTCTGCCAATCTACCAGCACCGTTTTCAAGGCACGCCAACTCCCCTGATGCTGGTTTTGCGACAAAATAACCGCGGCTTATGAGGGTTTCAATATTGGTCTGAGTAGCGCTGTTTAGGAACATAGCTTCATTCATGGCAGGGTAGAGCATAACATCCGCCTTAGTTGCGAGAAGAGCGGCGGTAAGGAGATTATCCGCCAAACCGTGCGCAATTTTAGCGATAGTGTTAGCGCTGGCGGGAGCAATGAGAAAGAGATCCGCCCAGGTAGATAGAGCTATATGATCAATCGGCGCGCCGCGCAGGCTCTCAATATAAACAGGGGATTCTGAAAGAGTCTCAAAGGTAAGCGGTCCTACAAAACGTGCGGCGTCTTTTGTCATGACAACCCGCACAGCATGACCTGCTCTTTTAAGGAGTCTAAGCAGATAAACCGCTTTATAGCAAGCTATCCCTCCTGTCGCCCCAAGCAGAATATTGCTCATATTTCAGTTGCAGTTTCAGCATTTTTATCTAAAAAAACTATCTTTCTCTCAATTACTTCTTGCAGTGCGTTGGTAGTGATCTTGCTAAACTCAGTTACAACAGGGGGTATTGTGCCCTCTGAAGGCGCATTCAACTCCCTAGCGCGCTGGCCTGCAATGTGAACAAGGCGAAAGCGGCTGCCAATCTCGCTGCCTTTTATCGCTTTTTCAATATCTAAAAACGGCATCTGTCCACCTCATAATTATAGGGAGATACTACACAAGCTGCCAAGATAGATCAAGAGATAATTTTTGTATTCCGCGTTCCGAAATTCCCCTTCACCCTACCCGCTTTAGCGGGGAGGTTTTAAGTGCAGGGGTGGCTGCCTGAAATTCCCCTTCACCCTACCCGCTTTAGCGGGGAGGTTTTAAGTGCAGGGGGTGGCTGCCTTCCTAAAATTCCCCTTCACCCTACCCGCTTTAGCGGGGAGGTTTTAAGTGCAGGGGTGGACGCCTTTTGGTTACGAGTTTACGAGTAAGCAAAAGATAAGCGGACGGGGTAGTTGTAAATCTTCAACTGAAATTACGCGATACATGAGAATAAATTAGCGGACGGGGTAGTTTCCGAAAATTCCCCTTCA
>JAISNW010000239.1 GCA_031276055.1 Deferribacteraceae bacterium
GAAACTGGATAAAGTGTTGATGTTCTTCGTGGTTTTAGGGATGACGCTGCCTACAATGCACCAATCCTCTTTAGGCACGCTCTTTGTTGTGATGGGGCAGCAGCTGCACCCGTTATGGCAGACAAACCTTCTCCCTCTCCTCTTTGTGAGCAACGCCATCCTTTTAGGGTTTGCAGTCACCCTCTTTGAATCAGGGCTTTCCGCTGCGGGCTTTAAGCGCCCGTTTGAAGTTGAGGCGTTTGGAGTTGCAAAGATTGTGCCGATAGTGGGCTTTTTCTGGTTAGCTGTGCGTTTTGGAGATCTAATTTTTCGCGGGCAGCTTTTAACCGCCTTTACCCCATCCTTTCATATGGTTATATTCTGGATTGAAACCCTCCTTATAGCATGTCCTGTATTTATATACTTTTTAGGGAAGTTAAATCCGAGAAGCCTCTTTTATACGGCGCTCTTTCTCACTATCGGAGGCGGGATGTACCGCATAGATGTATATCTAGTCGGCTTTAACCCTGGTAATAATTGGCATCCCTATTTCCCGTCTATTCCAGAATCGCTTATAACCTTTGGTTTTGTGGCGTTAGAAATTTTAGCTTATATAGTCTTGGCGCGTTTATTAAGGCTTTTGCCTGCAGTGCATACTGCCCATAATTAAAATTTAGGAGAATATAAGATGGGAAGAGTTGTTGTTGATCCCGTAACAAGGATTGAAGGACATTTAAGAATAGATGTGGAGGTTGACGGCGGAGTTGTCCGCAAGGCGTGGTCTTCCGCGCAGATGTTTAGGGGGATAGAGACCATAATAAAAGGGCGCGATCCTAAAGATACATGGCTTTATGCCCAACGTTTCTGCGGGGTTTGCACAACAGCACACGCTATAGCTTCCATCCGCTCAGTGGAAGACGCCCTCGATTTAGAGATTCCGCTGAACGCTCAATATATTAGGAATATGATAATAGCCTCCCACGCTGTGCAAGATTTTGTGGTTCACTTTTACCACCTCTCCGCGCTTGACTGGGTTGATATAGTCTCCGCTCTTTCGGCTGATCCTGTTAAAGCCGCCTCTATAGCATCGTCTTATTCAGATTGGCATTTAAATACCGTTGCAGAGTTCTCCGCCGCCAAAAACCGCCTTGCATCATTTGTTAATAGGGGGAAGCTGGGGATCTTCGGTTCAGGCTATTGGGGGCACCCTGCCATGAAGCTGCCGCCTGAAGTAAACCTTATAGCTTTTGATCACTACCTTCAAGCGTTGGACTGTCAGAGAACCGCCTCTAAGATTACTGCTATATTAGGCGGTAAAGACCCTCATATTCAGAACCTCTGCGTCGGCGGGGTGGCGACAGCCATAAATATGGACAATATGGCGGCTTTCAATATGGAGCGGGTTGCCCTTCTTCGTAAACTTATTGCAGAGATGAATGAGTTTGTAAGCAAGGTATATATCCCTGATGTGCTTGCAATAGCGGGCTTTTACCCTGATTGGTTCGGCTATGGGGCAGGTTCAAAAAATTATCTTTCTATACCTGAATATCCGATAGATTCCACCAATACTAAATTTCAAGACATCGGCGGTCTTATAACCGCAGGCGATCTGAACTCGTTCTATGAGTTTAAGAATTGGCGCGACCCTGAACTTAGAGATAATATAGTGGAGTCTACAGCACACTCTTGGTATAACAATGTTTCCTCTCCTCTGCACCCGCATAGCGGAGAATCTAACCCTGCCTACACAGATTTTGAAGATGAAGGGCGCTATAGCTGGTGTAAAACTCCGCGCTATAAAGACCTGCCCTACGAGGTAGGACCTCTCGCCAGCATCCTTGCGGGCTATGCCGCTAAAGAACCGAAAACGGTTGCTCTGGTGGATTGGGCGTTAGACAAGGCGAAACTCCCCCTCTCTGCACTCTTTTCCACATTAGGGCGCCACCTTGCTAGAGCGCTGCGATGCAAGATGTCCAGCGAACATACGGCGGAAAACCTTGAATTTCTGGTTCAGAATATTGCAAGCGGCGATAATGAATATGCTAATCCGAAATACGCCTCCCCAACGGATAATATCCCTGCTGATAGGGAATATAAAGGGGTGGGCTTTCACGAGCCGCCTAGGGGCACCCTCTCCCACTGGATAGTCATAAATAAAGGGGTGGTGGATAGGTATCAGGCTGTAGTTCCTTCTACATGGAATTCTGGTCCGAAAGACGAAAAGGGGGTTATGGGACCTTATGAGGCATCCCTTATAGACAACCCTGTAGCAGATGAAACTAAACCGTTGGAAGTTATAAGAACCATCCACTCCTTTGATCCATGCATCGCCTGCGCTGTTCATACCCTTGATCCAGAAGGGAAAGAAGTGGTGAAAGTAATTGTTAATTAGCTTAGCTGCAACCAATCGTCAGACAGTTAAGCGGTTTCCCCCCTGCCTAATTGAAAGGGCAGGGGGTTTCACACATATTTATAAAAAAGGTTTGACATCTCAGCTATAATTTTGTTATCATCTCCGCCTAGCAGCGACCCAAGTTTAGGGGCCAATAGCTCAGTTGGTTAGAGCAACCGGCTCATAACCGGTAGGTCCAAGGTTCGAATCCTTGTTGGCCCATACCTTAAACGTTGTAAACGCAGCTGAACAGCTAACCTAGAAAAAATATTTTTTTAATGAAATCCAAAAATAGATCAAATATTGAAACGGGCGCACTAGTTGGAGGAGCAGGTTGAGTACTGCTAGGGCGGCTAGGTGGCTGTTTCGGTGGAGTATAGCCGCCCATCTTGTCTAAAATATCTTGATTTTTACTCCTCACCTGTTGAGAACCGGCATTATCGGCTATACTTGGAGAAGTTCTATTAATCATCTCAACTATCTCTTTATTCTTCTGTATACCAGTTTCACCTGAAATGCTGCAATTAAGCCTAAACTTCCCTTCCTCCTCGCTTAATAGACGCATCTGGTTATTCTGTGTTATGGTAACGGATAAATGAGTATAGTTATGTTTTTTATTTGTATATGGCGGCTCCATTAAGCCCGTTACGCTGATCCACTTTCCTTTCCAACTGTCGTCGGGATGATTTGTGAGGGCGGCAAGCCCCTCAGACCATATATTCACTTTAGCGATTTTTCCTCTCCAGTCGCCAAAATTAATAAAAATATACGGTTTTCCATACTTAGTTTTCGACTTTATTACATCATAAATTTTGCCTATAAGTTCAACTTTATTGCCTACATTTTTCAAACAGACAACGTAGTCTGTTGCATCTACAACAGGATAGACAGCAATATATTTTTTAGAGATTTTATCGGAAGCTCTGGTTGTTATCAGCGATTCTTGAGGAATGTTCAACCCTGCATAAAAATCTTTCAAGCTGGGAATATTATGAAAAGGGGCTTTGCATACATTGGCAAAATTTTTTGCATCAACCTTTAGCTGAGGAAAGTTAAAGAGGTAGTTAAACGATGATGATTGGGCGGGTTGCTCAAAGTCAGCAGCCCTGAAAATAAAGCTGTCCCCATCTGATTGCGTTTTGTCCCATAATTCTGGGCACACCCCTAGAATTTTAAGAGACATGGTCAGCGAGATAAAGGAAAATCTATCAAGTTTATTATCCCAACATCTATTGGTGCGTTCTGAGTGTTGAAAATTTCTGTGCCCCAACTCGTTGCTTCCTAACGTTTGCAACGCTTTAACATACATGCCGTCATAATCAATCAATTGAACTTTTTTTCCATTTTGGGAAACCATGACATTTCCGGGCTGTATATCTCCATGGGCAATCTCATTAGTTTCTAGATATGAGGCAAGGTGGATTACGCAGGAATATAGGTTGTTAAGGGCGTTCTTGTTTCTGAAATTCTTATATAAAAACTCTCCCAACGTTTCACCCTCTGCCCAAGCCATTTTGACAATAGGGAAAAGGTTTAGGTTTTGGGCGTCTCTTATACCTTGCGGCTGAAATTCAAAAGCTACAAAATATTCTGAGTTCAGAGAGTTAAGTTTATCTGATATTGCTTTATAACGTTTTTCAATAAGATTTGATTCTTTGTGAAAACAGCGGACAGCAAATTTTTTATTCGATG
>JAISNW010000246.1 GCA_031276055.1 Deferribacteraceae bacterium
TTTGCGCGATACCAAAAAGTTGAAAAGTACCCGATAGATACCCCTCTTGAAGTCCCTTCCCCCATAGCTATTTACTCCGCAATAGAGGAGCTTACTTACCGCCTAGAGAACAATATTGAAACCCCTCTTGAAAATCTTGCACTTTTAATAAACCTCTATAATCGTTTGGTTGATAAAGTTGATAATAGCTCTTATTGAACCGGAGATACCCCAAAACACAGGCAATATCGCCCGCCTCGCCTCTGCTGTCGGAGCGCAGCTATACCTTGTGGGAATCTTAGGGTTCTCCCTCTCTGATAAATACTTAAAACGCGCTGGCATGGACTATTTAGATAAAGCTGTAATTAAACATATCCCCTCGCTTGACGATTTTTACAGCAAAATTGATGAAAAAACTTTCTTTATCAGCACTAAGGGGAATAAGCCGTATACCTGCATACCCCGCGATGCCGAAATGTTAGTTTTCGGTTCAGAAGGCGGTGGATTGCCTAAATATATATACCAGACTTATCATGAAAAACTCTTCAGAATCCCTATGAAAAGCGGGATTCGTTCACTAAATCTAGCATCTTCAGTTGCTATAGCATCCTATCATATCTGTGCTCAGCAAAATTTTACAGGCTTGAACTGAAAAGTGATATAGATTGCATTTAAGACAAAGATCGTTTAGTATACTGCGTATATGGTTGTATACATCAGGTATAAAAGCATATTAAAGTATATTTAGGTGTTTTATGCTCAATCAGGCGCGTTTTCCTTTTTTAATCGGAGTTTTGGAAAAGTTACCTGTTTTTCAGGGTATCGATCCCGAAACTCTCCTTGATTGCATTATAAAAGCTGAGCAGCTTCACCTTTTAAGGGGCGAAGCGGTGTATACGCAGGGTGAAACATACCACAGAGGTGTATATTTCATCTTATCAGGCTCTGCAAGGCTTATTGAACCTAAAAAGCTAGGAAAAAACGAAACTGGTGCAGAGATTCTTCTGAAAATGCCTGATGCTATCGGCATCTCTGCTTTTTTAAGCAAAACAGTATACCTTCTTAAAGCTGAAGCGTTGAGCGACCTAGATTTAATATTCATCAACGACAGCAGCATCTATTCCCTCATGAGTTCATCCTCTACATTTCGTTTAAGGTTTAAGGAGCTTCTATCCCGCCGCCTTAAATCTGTAAAGACAATATCTGCTAGGTATCAGAATATTCCTGTTTATTCCAGCGTTGGAAGCGTTATGACAGCCCCAATTATCTCAATTCATCCCACTGCAGAGCTTAAAGATGCGGCGGCGGCCATGGAAAAACATCAGGTAAACGCTTTATTGCTCACAACAAAACGGCAGACTATTAAAGGTTTAATTACAGCAGTCAACCTTGTAAAAAACTATGCTGAAGCTATAAAAGGCGGTGCACTGCTAAATTACGCCTCAGCGCCCTTCACCCTCCCGCTGACATATCCACTGAATGCAGCCTATGAAGTTATGTAAAAGTTGAATGAAGATTATGCAGTAATAGTTAATAAGAAGAAACCTGCAGGGATCGTTTCTAAAGCAGAGCTGTCCGCCCTTATATCTGAAACCAGCGTTACTTTTGCTGCATCAATTGCCGCCGTAAGCTCTATACAAGAGCTGAAGGTGCGGGTATTAGCATTTCCCGCGCTCTTCAGCAATTATATGAACAACGCCCATTCGCTTTCAGAACTTACCCCAAAACTAGCGAACTGGCATAGAATAATAAAAAAACGGGCATTTGAACTAGCTCTGACGGACTTTGAAAACTCCGATAACAACCCTTTACCTAACTTCTGCATTACTTCTGCCGGCGGGAACGCTTTAGCGGAGTTGGGGCTCTCGTTCATGCAGTCTAACGCAATGATAATAGCAAGCGATAACAAAAAAGAGATCGCCCGGTGCCGTAAGTTCGCCCTCCATTTTTCAGAGGTGTTGGCGCAGATAGGGTATGCCTATAACAATAACGGTGTTTCATTGAACAACCCCTCTATGGCGAAGAGCGTTGAGGAGTGGCAGCGCTACTATTCACACGCTCTAGCAAAGAATATTTCCAATGTTGCCGAAATCAGAACACTGCTTGATTCTGTCTATTTCTGCGGAGATGAAGAGCTTTATTGGGATTATAGAGCAGCTCTAACCGCCCTATTGCAAGAGCGGCGCTTTATACCTAGAGAACTGCTTGCACATCAAAAGAGGGTAAAACTTCCAATATCTGATTATGAATATTTTGTTACCGATGGGGTAAATGAAGGGATAGATCTTAAAAGCCATGCACTGGATTTTATTACCAACTTAACACAGATTTATGCAATAGCTGCAGAGATATCCCATACAGACACCCCTAGACGTTTACGGCATATGGTTAGGGTGGGGTTGATCCCTGAAAAGCTCTCCCAAGATATAATATTCGCATATGAAACGATAATTAATATAATTATACATGAACACCTAGAGCAACAGTATCGAAATCTTCCGATAAATTTTTATGTAAACCCCAATAAGCTCTCTGTGAGGGCGTCTAAACAGCTGAAATTAGCGCTTCATATTTCAAAAAGTTATCTGAACGTAGCGGCTGTAAAATTTGAAGGATAAAATGTGAAAAAAACTATCTTAATAATTCTCCTTTTCTTAGCTCTCTGTGCAAACGTGTATGCTGAAAACATAAGGGCTACAGGTTACGGCAAAAATAGGAGGGAGGCGTTAAACGATGCCCTTATCTCCGCTATCCAACAATCTGTAGGTATAATGCTTGAAACAAGCGTTATCGTTAAAAACCAAGAGTTGCTGGAAGAGCGGATTTCTGCCCGTTCAGAAGGGTTTGTAGACAGATATGATGTTCTTTATGAATATGACAACAAAGCGATAGTTCTCGATGTTTCTGTGAAAACAGGTGCAATAGAAAATTTGAGAAATGAGCTTATAAAAGCTGTTCCTGCGCGGGAAGTCTATTCCGCCGAAAGCGTTGCCGCTCTGGAGCGGCAGACTAGCGAAGGGATGGAGTTTGAGCTTAGAGGTAAAGATATTGTTGCCCGTAGAGAGACAATTCAGCGGCTTATAAAAGAGCGTCAGGAAGCCCTTAAAGTAAAGACGGCGCAACTATTCGACCGCCTCCTCACCACAAGACAGATGACTGATGTGTTTTTTAAGGAAGAAGCCAGTAGAGAAAACCTCCTTGCAACAGACTTTTTTCGCGTAGAGCTCTCTTTTAACCAGGTTATAAATAAAGTCCGCTATTCAGCGGTGATGTATGAACTTCATAAACTCTTTATGAGCGTCGGCGCCAGTTATGTAACCTATCCATTATCCGAACTCCCATATAAACTCCCAGAGTTCACA
>JAISNW010000012.1 GCA_031276055.1 Deferribacteraceae bacterium
AGTATATATATTCTAGCTGCCACCGAGCAGAACATTAACCTTATTGATAAATTGATCGACCCTGTTGAGATAAATCTTCTTAAAGCGGGCTTTGCAAAGAGGAAAAACTTTTCCAGCTACCTTAACTTTTTTCAGAAGAGAGCAAGCCTGAAAGACGATGTAGCAGATTCCAGCGCTGTATTGGAGGAAAAGCTATCAAAACTCCGAAAAAAATAGCGGTTTTAATTTTAGTCCTCTTTGCGGCGTTCACTGGGGCGGCTATTGCACAGCAGCAGCCTCCTACGCTTCCGATCCCATCGGTGACCTTTGGTGCGGCGGAGGCGGCATCCCCGCGGGATGTGGCGGTGGCGCTGCAGATTGTCGCCCTTCTAACCATCCTTACCTTAGCGCCCGCAATCCTAATGGTTATGACCTCTTTTACCCGAATAATTATAGTTTTCCACTTTTTGCGGACAGCTATGGGAACTGCACAGATGCCCCCTAATCAGATATTGGTGGGGATGGCGATCCTTCTGACATTTTTTATTATGGCGCCTGTGGCTTCAGATGTTAATAAGCAGGCTCTCGCCCCATACTTTGCAGAAACCATCCCCTTTCAAGAGATGACGGCGCGTGCAAAAGTTCCTATAAGAAAGTTCCTCATAGCCAATACTCAGAATAAAGATCTAGCCCTCTTTTTAGATATATCAAGGGCAGAACGTCCTAGAACTGTAGATGAAATACCAGATCATGTTGTGGTGGCGGCGTTTGTGCTCTCGGAGATTCAGATAGCCTTTCAGATCGGCTTTCTCCTATTCCTCCCCTTTCTTATAATAGATTTTGTTGTATCAAGCGTGCTCTTATCTATGGGGATGATGATGCTTCCGCCGGTGATGATCTCGGTTCCGTTTAAGATACTCCTCTTTGTGCTGGTCGACGGGTGGGGGCTTCTTGTAACCTCCCTTGTAAAGAGCTACTATCTATGAGAGTAGCAGTTGTTGATTATGGAGCGGGTAATCTTTTAAGCGTAGCTAATGCGTTAAGCTATCTTGAAGCGGACTTTTTCATCTCCAATCAAGCGGAGCTTTTGGACAGATCGGATAAATTGATATTTCCTGGCGTAGGACATGCAAAAAGCGCTATGGATAACCTCCGTGCAAGCGGTATAGATGATTTTTTGCGCAGTTATGCTGCAAGCGGGCGGGTAATCTTTGGGATATGCCTTGGCAGCCAACTCTTTTTAGAGCACACCGAAGAGGGGGATGCCGTCTGCCTATCATTTATGCCCGGCAGCTGCAAACGTTTTGCAAAAAACGGCGTAAAAGTGCCGCAAATAGGCTGGAACAACGTTTACCATACAGGGCATTACCTCTTTAATGGAATTCCAGACGGTTCAGCATTTTACTTTGTCCACTCATATTATACTATCCCCAAATATGAAGAGAATGTGCTATGCACCGCAACTTATGCTCTGCAATACGCCGCAGGGCTGGTAAAAGACAACCTACTTGCCGTGCAGTTCCACCCTGAACGTTCAGGCAGGCTGGGGCTTAAAATGCTTGCAAACTTCTTGGAGGCAAAGTATTAGGGCGGCTGCTGAATATTTCACCATGAAATATAGACTTACCGCCTCTGGACTGGCTATTAACGGCTTTTCTATAAGGGATTTTTCAGTTGAGTTTGAGCGCATATTGCTAATAAAAGGGCGGATAGGGTGCGGCAAAACCCTCTTGCTGAAGGCGTTGGCAGGGGTTTATAGGGCGGCGGGGCGGCTTGAGCTCTCACAGAATGAGAAAGCTGTAATGGAGGGGTATTTTGTCCACAGCCAGCCTGAATTTAACTTTGTTGCATCAACAGCTGCAGATGAATTGCTCTTTGCAGGGCTAGACCCCCGCTCTTTTATCGGTTTCCCTGATAAACCTATTAAACATCTTTCAGGCGGCGAGTTGAAAAAACTTTCTGTTCTTATCGCTCTTAAATCCAGATATGAGGTTATCCTTTTAGATGAACCTCTTGATATGCTAGACGATGAAGAACAGGCTCTCTTAATTGACTGCATCCTTAGCGCTGCTGAGACGAAGGCGATCATCATCGCCTCTCACAGCGAAATTCTTGACAATATCTGCGATGCCGCCGTCTACCTCGAAGAATCCCCATTTTCTCCATTTATCCCTAGAATAATCCCCGAACGGCTGCTGCCCGCCGAAGAGGTTATCTCTGCACCGCAAATTTCACTCTCCTTAAAAGTTGGGGAGATCGGGGTGCTCTTCGGCAAGAACGGAGCAGGCAAAACCCGCATTTTACGGCGTCTAGCAGGGTTAAAAAGTTGGGGGGAGGAGCTTAATTGCACCTTAAAAGCGGAAGGATTGGGAGTCTGCCTGCAATTCATTGAAAATATGATATGGCAGGAGAGTGTATATGAGTTGATAGAGGATATCGCAGGAAGCGCTTATATAGAGCAGGTCTTGAAAAAGCTAGGATGGACAGAGGAGAAAAGAGAGGAGAACCCCCTCTTTTTAAGCGATGGGGAGAAGAGGGCGCTCTTTCTCACCGCCAACCTCATCTCTAAAAAGACGCTCCTTTTAGATGAACCGTTTGCAAACCTTGACAGGCATACAGCAGAGCAGATAAAAGGCGCTATATATGACGCCGCCCTAGACGGCGCAACTATCCTCTATACCGCAAATAAGGAAGCGGAGCTCTTTTTAAGCGGCTCGCCCGCTGAAAAGATATTCAAAGTTTGCAGAGTATCAACTTAAACCGCATTCACAATAATTTTTTGCCGTTTGTTTTTTCTTGCAAAAAAGTGATACGGATACTTCCCTTGATATTTTCGGCGAGATTTACGGATAGGGGTAGGGCGGCGGGATAAACTGTTTTTAAATTATTCCCTTGTTTTTCACTCAAAGTCATAATATCTTATCATATTCTGTAATACGCTCAACTGCGCTATTATGGGAAAGTGTTTTGATGAAAACTAGCTTATTAAAGTGAGTAGATAGATGTTTAGTGTGCATAACAGGCGGTATACAGGGAGCAAATTTAAACTTGCTGATTGGATAACAAGATTGATCAAGGAATATTGCGTTGGAGAGAGCTTTTTTGAAATATTTGCGGGAACATCTGTTGTATCGCTGCAACTTGCTCCCCAAATGAAGAGCATAATTCTCAATGATACCCTTGAAGCTAACCGCATTATATATGAAGCTTTTTACAGTAAGGGGGAGTGCCGCCTTAACCTATTGACAGAGTTAAAAGATAAATTTAATGCTGCTCTCCCGCCCAGTGCTGATGATTACTTCTCAAGCAACTATGGCAATAAGTATTTTAGTGTTGCCGATTGCCGCAAAATAGAAACGATACGCAATATGATTGAGGTTAAACGGGAAAACCTATTTCCAAAAGAATATGCGGTCTTGTTGGCATCACTCATCTATTCAATGGATAAATGTGCAAACACCGTTGGACACTTTGATGCATACATTCACTCGGATTGTGTTGTAGATAAGTTTACCTTCGATCTTATTGAATTGCTTGACTTTCCCGAAACAGAGTTCAAGATTTATAGTGAAGATGCAAATGAACTTGCCAAGAGCGTTGCAGCAGATATTGTTTATATTGACCCTCCGTATAACTCGCGGCAATACTGCCAGTTTTACCACATTTATGAAACCCTTGTAAGGTGGGATAAACCAGAACTTTTTGGCATTGCCTTAAAACCAAAAGGTAGGCATTTAAGCGATTACTGCCGCTCAAAGGCGCCGCAGGAGTTAGCTGACCTTATATCTAAGCTAAAGTGCCGCTATATAACGGTTTCATATAACAATACTTATGAATCTAAGAGCGGTTCATCGCGCAACAAGATCACCCTTGAGCAGATCAAAGAGATATTAAATGCTCGCGGGGAGGTTAAGAGCTTTTCAAAGACGCATAAATTCTTTAATGCAGGGAAAACGGATTTTGCTAATCATAAAGAGATGCTCTTTATTGCGGAGGTAAAATAGGGTGGCTGTCACAGTTTCAACCAAAAATATGAAACGTTCGCCGTTCTTTTATGTAGGCGACAAATTCAAACTCTTACCGCAGTTAAAGGCTAACTTCCCTAAAGAGATAAAAAGGTTTATCGAACCGTTCTGCGGCGGCGGAAGTGTGTTTCTAAATGTAGATGCAGACAGCTATCTCCTCAACGACATTGACAAAAATATGATCTGTCTGCATAAGTTTTTGCTTGCTTACTCTAATGAGCCTAACATATTTTGGAGTGAAGTAGAGCGGCTTATCATATCCTATAATCTCTCGGCAACATTTATGGGGCGGCTTGTTCCGCAGGGGTTGCGCAAACAGTTTGTCAAAACTTACTTTGCCAAGTATAACAAAGAGGCATATCATAGGATGAGAGCTGATTATAATGCCAATCATAATCCATTTTTGCTATACCTACTGATGATATACGGCTTTAACCGCTTTTTGCGTTTCAATTCCAATGGTGAGTTCAATTTGCCCGTTGGGAATGTGGACTTTAATCAGAGAGTAGTCAATGCTTTAAACGAGTATTTTGAAAGAGTTCAAGGTAAACAAATTGAGTTTTTTAATCTCGATTTTCAAGAGTTCCTAGAGATCATCCGTCCAACTGCCGGTGATCTAGTCTATCTTGACCCGCCGTACCTAATCACATTCAGCGAGTATAACAAATTGTGGAATGAAGAGAGCGAAATGAGGCTTATAGACTCTCTTGATCAGTTAAACGCTCGTAAGGTTAGGTTTGCCGTTTCTAATATTCTGTGGCACCGCACACGATATAATGGAGTCTTCAATCGGTGGGCGCAACAGTATAATATTGTAAACATTCAGAGCAACTATATCAGCTTTCATGACAATACTGCTAAGGACTCGATAGAAGTCCTTGTAAAGAATTTTTAATGGCAAAGAGCAGATACAAACCTTTACTATTTACAACAACGGTCAGAAACCCGGAGCGTTACAAATATCTGCTTAAAGTTTTGTTAAAATATGATGGGAAAATCCTAACAACAAGCCTTATTGACAAGGTGGTTTTTGACCTCATAGCTAACAAGCTGTATATTCCATTCTTTGTTTCAAGAACGCTAAGTCTTAAAAAACAGCTTGTTTTTGCCTATGAACCGTTTTCTGATACAGACACCGCCAAAATTATCCGCAACAGCCCTCAAAATCATAAAGAAGCAGGCTTTGAAAAAGGTTGGGCATCTCGGTTTGACACATTCTATAAATTCGCTAAAGAGCTAGGCTTTGTTTATTACGAGATGAACAAGGTGATTGAGATTTCAACAGCAGGGTTAAAACTTGCAAACGCCACCGAGGCGGAGTATAGCCACTTAGAGCAACAAATATTTTTGAACGCGTTTGTAAAATATCAGAGAAATAATCCTTTTCGTAGAGTATTGAACGCTAATCGTCCATTGGTGCTGTTGCTGCAAACGATTGAAGAGTTGAAGAAAATCGACCCCAATAGCACGGGCATTACGCGTCTAGAAACACCGCTTATTCTGTGTTGGAGAGATGGCAACGCTGCAGAGTTAGCTAGCCATATTAAGAATCTTCGCGATAAATACGGTTTCAAGCCAAGCAATGAGATTGTTTACGAGGCGTGCAAAGATCTTCTAAACATTACAACTGCTGGTGAGAAACAATTTAAACCCAACAACATTCTCAATGAACTGCCCGATGAGTTTATACGCAAAATGCGTATGACAGGCTTAATTTCTATGCGCGGCGGCGGTAGGTTCATCGATTTTAACACCCTTGAAACAGAGAAAATCCGCTATGTGCTTAAACGATACACAGGAGAAATTCCATCTTTTGCAACTGAACGTGATTTCTACGATTATATGCGTGTGATTGACACTAATCTTGTAACGATTGAGGCACGGCTTATCACTTCCGAGAGCACGAAAGAACGCTTGCTTAATTTGTGGGTGGATAAG
>JAISNW010000023.1 GCA_031276055.1 Deferribacteraceae bacterium
GTGCGGTTCGGTGACGCTTAGTTTTTCAAAGCCGATTGCCGTTGCTGCCTTTCACGATAATTCGAGCCTAGGCAGGTTCGTTATGGTGGATGGTTATAATGCGGCGGGCGGGGGGATAGTTACACAGATAATTGGGGATGGCGAAAATACAGACGCCTCTCCTATAGATTACGTTCAATTTGAGGAAGAGCTCTTTGCACTCCTTAAAAGACACTTCCCCCACAGGTTTTCATGAAGGGGTTGTTGCCTGAAATTCCTTGTAATTTCGTGATAGATGAAAATAGATAGGTAGTTTTATGAACCTTTTAATTAATGGAGAGAAGAAAACTTTTGCAGATGGGATAAATATTGCCCAACTGCTGAAAGTAGAGGATGTGGAATCGCCTGATATGGTGTCCGTGCAGTTTAACGGAGAGTTCCTTAAACGCCATGAATATGATGCAGCCTACCCCAAAGACAACGATGAAGTAAACTTTTTATATTTCATGGGGGGCGGTTAATGCGCGATCTGAATGAGAGCGAGATTGAACGATATTCACGCCATATCATCCTTCAAGATATAGGGGTGGAAGGGCAAGAGCGCATCTGTGCAGGCAAGGTTTTAGTTATAGGTGCGGGCGGGTTAGGTTCTCCTGTGTTATACTATCTTGCGGCGGCGGGAGTAGGCGAGATCGGGATTGCCGATGGCGATGAGGTGGATTTAAGCAATTTGCAGCGGCAGATACTGCACACCGAAGCAGACATTGGCAGAGCAAAAACAGCGTCCGCTGTAGAGAAGTTATCCGCTGTCAACTCCAATGTTAAATTCAATGTCTACCATGAATTTCTCACAGCTGAAAATATATTGGGGATAGTGAAAGATTACGATTTCATCATAGACGGCACGGACAGCTTTTCTTCCAAATTCCTTATAAACGATGCCTGCGTCCTTGCTAAAAAGCCGTTTTCCCATGGGGGGATCTTGCGTTTTTCAGGGCAGACGATGACGATAAACCCCTTTCAGAGCGCATGCTACGCCTGCGTTTTTGACGCCCCTCCGCCCAGCGGTTCTGTTCCCTCTTGTTCTCAAGCTGGGATTTTAGGCTCTGTCGCGGGGATGCTAGGCGTCATCCAAGCCACCGAAGCGTTAAAGTTTTTATCAGGTGCGGGCGCTCCCCTTTATAACGCTATATTGTCTTTTGACGCCCTCACCATGACATTTAGGAAGGCGCTGCTTAAGCGCAATCCTCGTTGCAGAATCTGCGGTTCAGGCGGAATAAGCGGGCTTTCCGACTATGAACAGAAGGTGTGTGATTTATAAAGATGCTTAAAATCACCGAAGAAGTTTATAACACTCTAATAGAGCACGTTAAAAAGGAATATCCAAACGAGGCTTGCGGCTTTCTGGCAGGAGAAGAGGCGGGGCTGGCAACTGTAATCTTCCCTATGCGCAATATAGATGAGAGCCCCATCCACTTTACAATGGAGCCTAAAGAGCAGTTCAACGTATTAAGAGAGGCTATAAAGCGCGGGGTGAAGCTCACCGTCTGCTACCACTCCCACCCAGCAACCCCCGCTCGACCTTCACAGGAGGATCTGTTGGAGCTTACAGACCCTAAATTAAGCTACATTATCGTTTCACTAGCTAATAAAGAGGCCAAACTGAAATCTTTTAAGATAAAAGGCGGCGCTGCTGAAGAAGAAGAGATCGAGGTGATAAGATGAGTTCATACGAGCTTCCCTCTAGCATTGCAGATGATCTTGAGAAGTTTAAGGAGGTTTATAAAGATTATCTAGCAGGCAAAGTTGACAACATGCTTTTTAAGGCTGCTCGCGTTCCTTTTGGGATATATGAACAGCGCGAGCGCGGTTCATTTATGATTAGAACAAAACTCCCCGGCGGAATCATAAGCCTAGAGCAGTTGAAGAGGTTAGCGGAGCTAGCTGAGAGATTCGGCGATGGGAGGCTTCACATTACAACCCGCGCAGGCGCTCAGATACACGGCGTTAAGATAGGCGATTTCATAGAGGCGATAGAGCTGCTCCACGCTGTAGGGTTGACCAATAGAGGAGGGGGCGGAAATACTGTCCGCAATATCACTGCAAAGCCTCTAAGCGGCGTTGCAAAAGGGGAGGCGTTTGACATTACCCCGCACCTTTTAGCTCTTAACTTAAAGATGCTTGAACGAAAAGATTCCTACAACCTCCCCCGAAAGTATAAGATCGCCTTTACCGCAGACGGAGAGGATAGTTTGAACGCAGAGGCGACTGACATCGGCTTTGCTGCAAAGGTGCGCAGCGGCGTTAGAGGTTTTAAGGTCTTTGTATGCGGCGGGATGGGCGGAAAATCTAAAATAGGCTTACCCCTTATAGAGTTCTTACCGGAAGATGAGGTTTTCCTCCTGGCTCAGGCGGTGAAAGAAGTTTTTAATGAATACGGCAACCGCAGGGATAAAAGCGCCGCTCGTTTACGTTTCCTCCTTGAACAGATAGGCTTTGAAAAGTTTAGGTGTATAACTTATTTTAAGTGCTATGAGTTAAAGGGGAGTTTAGATTGGAGATTAAACTTAAAAGAGCTGCCTGAACTTCCTTCTATCCTCTCAGAAACTTGTTCCCAACCGCTAAATGTTGATGAGGCGTTATGGCGGCAAAGGTTTGTCATCCCGCAGAAACAGGAAGGTTATTTTGCTGTAAAAGTCCCTCTATATCTAGGGGATGCCTCCTCAGAGAGCTTAAAGGAGCTTGTCAACGCCCTTGCTCATAAGAGTGTAGAGTGCATCAGATTCGGCGCAGATCAGAATATCTACCTTAGAAATTTAGTAGAAGAAGAGCTTACCGCTCTGCATCCGCTCTTAAAGAGAGTATCTCCCCTTGTGGATAAGCCGGCCCTGATAGGAGATATTTCTGTATGTGCGGGGGCTCTCACCTGCCAGCTCGGGATCACAAACTCCCGCGGAGCATTTAGAGCTATAGAGAAGAAGCTTGCAAACCTTCCGCTAGATGAGTTGTCAGGGTTGAAGATAAAGATATCAGGCTGCCCCAACAGTTGCGGGCGGCATCTCACAGCGGACATCGGTTTTTATGGGAAGGTAAAAAGAGAAGGGGGCGTCTCCTACCCTGCCTATGCGGTGGTTGCAGGAGCAGCTGTTAAGGATGGCAGAGCAAAATTTGCCGAAAATATAGGGGATATAAGTGCATTTTTCTTAGCTGATTTCGTTGCAGAGGCTCTTTTGACGTGGAAGGCAGCAAAGGCGGATTTTAAGGATTTTACTGCTTACTTTTATGATAAAGGCGCTCACGGCTTAAAAGAGATTCTAGCGCGCTATGCTAATATCCCGCCTTTTGAGGAGGATAAAAACCCATATTATGATCTATACGTCAATGAGATATTTTCCCTTAAAGGCAGGGGCGCAGGGGAGTGCAGCGCGGGGATGACTGATCTTTTAGAGGCGGATAAAACCGCTCTGGAAAAGGTTCTGCAAGAAGAACCCTCCCCTTCAAAACTCTCTCTCATCCGCCTATATGCAACTAGGATGCTCCTTGTTGCAAGGGGAGAGGATGCACGCGACGCTCTGGAAGCTGCTAAGCTGTTTAAGCTGCACTTTATTGATACAGGGTTAATCAGCGCAAAGTTTACTCCGCTTTTAGAAGGGGAGCCTCAAGAGGGGGTTGTTCAACTGGCAGAGGCGG
This sequence comes from Deferribacteraceae bacterium, assembly GCA_031276055.1. Classification (GTDB taxonomy): domain Bacteria; phylum Chrysiogenota; class Deferribacteres; order Deferribacterales; family JAISNW01; genus JAISNW01. The sequence continues at coordinate 3,670 of JAISNW010000023.1, forward strand.
TATTAAGGCTGTACTCCACTATGGACAATACCTTAAAATTTACGGGAGAGTTATCAGAGGGGGCGGTAAAAGCTGTGAAACTAGTTGATCTAAGGGGGGTGGCATGCCCATTAAACTTTGTTAAAACCAAAATTGAGCTTGCAAAAGTTAGATCAGGCGATGCTATCGAAGTGCTCCTTGATGACGGCGCACCTATAGAGAACGTGCCCCGCTCCGCTGCCAGTGAAGGACATACTGTAAGTGAACCTATAGATGAAGGAGGCTATTGGCGTGTGAGGATAGAGAAAAAATAGGCGCTGTAATTACGGAGCGGTTTTAAGCGGCTGCTCATGAAAGCATCTGTCTTGCACGGGCGAGGGCTTTATCTATATGGTCTGTCACATTCTCTTTGCCAAGAATATCTAATAAACCGCTGGATTTTATCAGCTTATACGGTTCAGGTTGAACCCCTGAAAGTATGAGGGCGGCGCCGTTTCTAACGCATGTGGCGGAAAATGTTTCCAGAGCGTTTAGCCCTGTGGTGTCCATTACAGGAACGCTGCGCATACGCAATATAATAATCCCAGATATCTCTGCAACGGATTCCATAGTATGAATTAAATTATTGGCGGCGCCGAAAAAGAAAGGACCGTTTATCTCGTAGATGCTTACTCCGTCTGGAACATCTTTGAAACGGAGATCATCTGTATCCACACTGGAAGGGGTGACAAGGTTAAGGGTGGTAACATCGCTCATACGTTTTATAAATAAGAGCGCCGCCATTACCACCCCCACCTCAACAGCGACTGTAATATCCACCAGCACCGTAAGCAGAAGGGCGGTGAGCATAACGAACATATCGCTGCGGCTCTGCCGGCTAAACTTTATCAACCTTCTCGGATCAAACATATCCCAAGATATAACAGAGAGCATCCCCGCTATAGCCGCCATAGGGATCATCTCCACCCCTTTTGCAAAGAAGAGTATAAATATTAAGATCGTAATGGCGTGAATCATCCCTGCTATAGGAGTTTTTCCTCCCGCCTTGATATTTGTTACAGTGCGGGCTATCGCACCCGTAGCGGGTATTCCGCCGAAGAGCGCTGAAAGGATATTCCCAACCCCCTGCCCAAAGAGCTCTGTATCAGAATCGTGCCGATCGGCGCTCATCCCATCGGCCACCACTGCCGACAATAGAGATTCAATCGCCGCTAAAATAGCGATAGTAAAGGCGGAGGGCAATACCAGCCTTAACATCTCTAAAGAGAATTCAGGCAGCACCGGTGCAGGCAGATTCCGCGGGAGTTCTCCGAAATGAGAGTATATCGTAGGCACAGGGATATTAAAAAGGGCGGTGGCAACCGTAACTAAAACTATAGCAAAAACGTGGCTGGGGATCTTCTTTAAGCGCTTTCGGACAGTCATAATTATTATAATGGTGGATGCACCCACCCCTACCGCCCAAAAGTTGATCTTTTTAATTGTTATACTCTCATAGTATGCTCTAAACTTCTCTGCAAAATCTGCGGGCACGCTCCCCATTTCAAGACCAAGAAGGTCTTTAAGCTCCGTTGTAAAGAGGATAACCGCTATACCCGCTGTAAAGCCGAGCACCACAGGGTAAGGGATAAATTTAATATAAGAGCCCAACCTAGTATATGCAAAGAGGATTAGAATAACCCCTGCAATAATTGTAGCGAGAGCTAAACCGTTATAGCCGTATTTTGCGGCGATAGTGTATACTATAACCACAAACGCTCCTGTAGGTCCGCCTATCTGATAGCGGCTGCCGCCGAGAAAGGATATGAAAAAACCCGCCACTATAGCGGTAAAAAACCCCCTCTCCGGCTCAAGCCCTGATGCTATCGCAAAAGCGGAAGCGAGGGGAACAGCAACAATCCCCACTGTTAAGCCTGCGGCGCAATCTTTCTTAAATATGCTGAGAGAGTAGCTCTTTATACTCTCAAAAAATTTAGGGTATATCTTTGCAAATTTAATAACAGCCATCACGTTCCTTTATGAAAAAAGCAGAATGAAAAGCACTCTATCTGTTGAAAGGAAAGGTTCTACTCTCGTTTAATAAAAAAAGCAATAAAATCTTAGGCGTTATTTGATTAACTTTCCAGAGAGAATGTTAATCGAGCATCCCCGCAGACATCTTCAATAAAATCGTGCTCGTGGGAGATAAGGATTAGTGCGGCGGGAAACTCTTTTAAGAGGGCTGTAATATACCTTTTAGTTTTTATATCAATGTTGTTTGTTATTTCATCAAGGATTAACAACGTCTTTGGGGTTACAGCTGCAATCGCTAAGGAGAGTCGGGCTTTCTCGCCGCAGGAGAGGGAGTTCGCTTTGCAATTAATATCGTTGTCGGTGGAGAATAGAAAGTCGTTTAGGTGGGTGCGTATCTGTGCAGCGGGGTAATTTGAGATGGAAGAGACGTTTTCAAAAACAGTTTTTTCACCCTCAAGGGATGCATAGTGCTGATCGAGGCATCCTATAAGTTCAGGCGGCGGGGTTATCCACTCCCCTGATATACGCAGGTTTGTAAAACCAGCTATAGCCTTTGCAAGAGTGCTCTTGCCTGTTGCATTCCTCCCCGCAAGCACTAACCTTGAACCTGCAGCAAGGGTTATCTCTATCCCGCTTATCAGCGCCTTCCCATTCCAGCCGACGCAGCCGTTTATAATATGTAAGATAGTCTTAGACTTATTGAAATTTGAAGGGAGTATAAATTTCGGCTTCCTCTCCTGCAACGGCGCAAGGGCGGCTAAACGTTCTTTAATATCCTCCCGTCTCTCTTTTAATTCTGACGCCTTCCTGCCGCGAGAGTTCTCTGATGCGGATTTCATAATTCCCGCCGCTATAGGCGGCATCTTATGGTTTTTTATCGCTTTTTTTCCTGCGGCGCGGCTCTTTTTGGATTGTTCCTGCTCTTTCATTAGGGAGATATGAGCCCTCTTCCGCTCTAACTTCACCTGCTCAAATTCAGCCAGCTGAGAGAGCCTCTCTTGCTCTAGGTGTGCGGTATAAGATGGATATGAACCATTAAATATAGACATCTGTTTATTATTTATATGCCAAACTGTTTCAGCAAGGCGGGATAAGAGTTCTTCATCGTGGGATGCGAAGATTATTGCGCCGTTAAATCTTTCAAGCATACGCAATAGTGAACGGCGGTTGTCTACATCTAGGTGGTTGGTGGGCTCATCTAGGATTAGAATATCAGGGTGATCTTTAAGAGCGGCGGAGAGAGCTTTATTAAAACGCTCGCTGCCGCTATTTTCAGAAAAATCCTCCACCGTTTGGGAAACATAGCCTATTGATAACCCTATTTTGCGGGTTATCCGCCCCGTTTTTGGCTCACTCTTCTCTGCAAGCAAGTTTAAGAGTTGAGTTTTGCCCGCCCCATTATCACCGATAAGGGCGATTCTATCGCCCGCGTATACCTTCGCCGAAAACTCCGCGAAACAGAGCTTGCTGCCAAAGCTGATAGATGCTTCAGATATATCGATTAATAAGATAGACATCATTCGTTAAATTCTAGCATAAATTTTTAAGCTGTTGCAACAGATAAAAATCCGATTACCTAGATATATCGTCGAAACTTTCTAAGATTATAGGTATAAGCGCGTATATACCAGATATAGCTATTAAAATTGCATCTACTATTATCCTTATTGGAGAGGCTTTATAATAAAATCTTGCGGCAGCGGCGTATATTAACGCCAAAGCTATGCAAAAGCAGAGAGATAAGAGAGTATTCTTGCTAAAGTTTATCCACCAAAATCCACCTTCTTTAGTTGGATTGCTCTTAATGGTAAAGGGGAATAGGGCGTCATATACCGCCGCATATCTCATAGGGCGGGGGTAGCTGTAGGAAAAGCTCTTCAGAGCCTCGCCGTTCTGTGTGGAGGCATATATCCTCTCCCCGCCTTCGTTGAAAACTTTTAAGGTGATATTAAGCGGGTCATTGCCAAAAACCAATCTATCGTTAAAAGGGTTGTAACCCTCAACCCAGAGCTCTTGGAGATGATAATTATCTTTTAATATCAGAAAAACTTTCCCTAAATCTGTTGCTAAAAGCCCATAATACGCAAGATTTGGGTTTTCCCTTACCTTCATAAAAAATATTTCGCCCTGCACAGAGATACCTGTTTTTTCAATCATCGGCATCCCTTTTGCCTGATATATGCGGAAAATTACACCTTCAGCATCAACTATAAAATATCCAAAATCATATGGTTTATGGTTGGTGGGGTTGCCTGCAATCATCTTAGGGGGAAAGCTGAACCCTGCATCTGTAAGGGCTTGTGTAAAGAGCAAACTCTTCTCTTCGTTTACACTGTTTCGGGCTGCGTTGATAAACTCCATCCGCTTAGCTATTCTGAAAAGTTCAGCAGGCGCTGCTATAGAGGAAAATTCGCTCTCACTCTCAAAGAGAGGGAATAGCTGAATCCGTCTATTAGCAGCATTTGCTGAGGCGTAAGAGACGGAGATGCTGTCCCAATCTGTTTCCGCTCTATCAGGCGGGATATAGACGCCGTCAATCTCTTCAGGGTATTCTCCCCACTTCAGCAGATCGCGGGTGAAAACAAACGGCATCAACCTCTCATACTCCCTAAGGGTATACGAGTTGCCTGCTCTATCTTTGTAACGAGAGCGCCCGCTATGCTCGGCTATAAGAAAATCTTTCAACACTGCGCTGTAGGTGATGTAAGGGGTGTCGTCTTTCTTCTTTGCGATTATGAGGAATAGTTGAGGCAGAGCGCAGGCAAGGCAGAATATGGCGGATAAGATTATTGCAAGCCGTGTTAGAGAGAGGCGCATTATTTATACCCCTCTTCTAAAACGTTCTGCGGGGTAGAAGATTGTTGAAACAAAGAGCGCCGCTATGATGATAAGGTAGATTATATACACCTTAGGGGAGTTGTATATAGAGACGTCTACCAGTTTATAGAAGGCGGCAAGGATAAGAAAGAGGCGCACTTTAGCCTTCCATGACGGTTCTAAGGTGAGAACGGCGGCAACAGCATAAAAGAGAAGTGCGTTAATATACCAGTAAAAGATGATAATAGGCGTTTCTGAAAATATCTCGTATGGGAAATAGCCCGCCGACACTAAGAGAACTGATAAAGCATCGATAAGCCCGAATACACTGATAGCCGCTATAGCAAAGAAAATCATCTTTGCTAGGGTAATATACTCGTTTGCAGGCAGGTGGCAGCTTATTCTAAAGCGGCGTTTTTCAACTTCAGGATAAAACTGAAGGATAGCAAGGGCGCACCCTGTAATGTAAAGTGGTTTTTCAAATATAGAAAAGTAAAAGGTGTTCATGGAGATTATATTCAACCATACACCCATAGGGGAGGCTGTAATAAAAAGCCCCCTTATTCTAAGGTAAAAATAGAAGGCGATGGCGATGTGGAATAATAATAACGCCGCGAGGATTTTATTTAATTTCAAGAATTCTTTAAGCCATATCATAATTTGTAAGAGATACCTTACTTTATCTGATAGATTTTGCAAGCAAAATATATTGGGCGGCGATCTCTTGAGGTATAGCTAATTACAATCTTAACACTTTCTTGACAATCAGGTATATTATCTCTATTCTGCAAGGTAATTAAGGAATATTGATGAATCAGGAG
>JAISNW010000041.1 GCA_031276055.1 Deferribacteraceae bacterium
GGAGAAGGAGAACAACAATAAAGACCAATTTCACAGGAAGCCTCATAAAACCACCCCAAATTTAATTAACGACTTAATAAACATGCGGTATTTTATAAGTTAAAGGTTTTAATTGCAACTTATTAAAAAAGAAAAACGAATTTTTTTACCTTCAAACTCACCTCTTATGGTATTCCTGCAAGGTGCAGACTTCGAATCTTCCGAACTCCCGTTTCTCTCTTATCCCATGAACATTGGCTATAAAACCTGCAAGAGTTGTGGTTATTGGAACGGACTTTGTGACGGCTTTTGTGCGCATCAGCATCTCGTCTGTAATGGCGGCTTCCCCTGGCTCTGTGGTGGTGATTATCCAGTGGATCTCATCATTTTCAAGCATATCTATAATATTAGGTCTGCCTTGAGATATGCGGAAGATGGCGCGGCTGGGAATTCCTGCATCTCTCAACATTGTAGAGGTGCCTAACGTGGCGTAAATAGTAAAGCCCATCTCGTATAGAGATGCAAGGGTGCTAAGCGCCGCCCTCTTATCTTTATCCCTTAGGGAGATGAAGAGATTTCCTGTTTCAGGCGGAGCAGACCCTGCTGCTATCTGGGATTTTATATGCGCGAGACCCGGCGAGCGGTCTATCCCCATAACCTCTCCTGTTGAGCGCATTTCAGGGGTAAGGAGAATATCCGCTCCAGGAAACTTAATAAAGGGGAGAACCGCCTCTTTAACTGAATAGTGCCGGACCATCTTTTCTTCTGTGAAATTGCACTCTTCCAACGTTTTACCGAGCATACAGAGGGTTGCTGTCTGCGCTAGGGCAACCCCAGTTGATTTACCTGCAAAAGGCACCGTCCGCGACGCTCTGGGATTAACCTCTATAACAAAAACCTCGTCATTTGCAACAGCTAATTGAATATTCATCAACCCCCGCACATTCAACCTTTTGGCAAAGGCGGCGCAATGGGCTCGGATGCTTGCAAGGGCTTTAGGGGAGAGGGCGGATGTGGGGATCATACTGGCTGAATCGCCTGAATGGATGCCCGCCGGCTCCACATGCTCCATAATAGCCCCAATAACAGTGGTTTTCCCGTCTGAAACAGAGTCAACATCCACCTCTATGGCATCCTCTAAAAATTTATCTATCAATATCGGTTTTCCCGCCAACCCATCTTCAACTGCACTCTCCACATATTTTATCAGGCGGTCTCTGCTGTACGCAATCTCCATCCCGCGTCCGCCTAGCACAAAAGATGGGCGCACAAGCACAGGGTAGCCTATCCGCTCTGCAATCGCCGCTGCTTCCTGCGCATTTAAGGCAATCCCTCCAGGGGCTTGCTTAACATCTAATTCATCAACTATCTTCTGAAAATAATCTCTATCTTCAGCTAACTCTATATCCGCTGTGCTAGTGCCTATTATGGCTGCGCCCGCTTCTTCCAAAGCTGCTGCAAGGTTTAGGGGGGTTTGCCCGCCAAATTGAACTATAACCCCGCAAGCGCCCTCCTTTTCATAAACGTGCATAACATCTTCGGCGGTTAAAGGCTCAAAATAGAGTTTATCGCTGGTGTCGTAGTCAGTGGATACAGTTTCAGGGTTAGAATTTATCATAATGCTCTCATAACCTGCTTTCTTGAGAGCAAAGGCGGCGTGAACGCAGCAGTAGTCAAACTCTATCCCCTGCCCTATACGGTTAGGACCGCCGCCTAAAATAATTATTGAACGTTTCTCTTTCTGCCTCTCCTGAATCTTTGCGCTGAGCGGCGAATAGGTGCTGAAATAATACGGTGTGAACGCTTCAAACTCTCCCGCGCATGTATCTACAAGAGAGAATGTTGGAAATATTTCAAGGCTTTTACGCGCCAAGCGCACCTGCCGCTCGGAACTTTTAAGGATATATGCGATCTGCTTATCAGAATAGCCGAACTGTTTAGCCTGAATAAAGAGCGGAATATCGCCTTTTAAGCCTTCGAGCGTCTCTACTGAGGCTATCTCCGCTTCATAGTTTGCAAGCTCTTCTAGGTGGCGTAAGAAGAAACGGTCGATCTTCGTCAACTCATATACCCTATCCACCGACCAAGCGCGCTTAAAGGCGGCGCGGATATAAAAAACCCTGTCAGCGCCCGCACTGATAAGGTTTTCTTCTAGGACAGAATCCGCCGCACTCTCGTACTTCCTATCTTTCCCATCCGCACCAAAACCTGCCCGCCCTGTCTCAAGGGAACGGAGGGCTTTTTGAAAAGATTCCTTAAAGGTGCGCCCTATCGCCATAGCCTCCCCTACCGACTTCATCTGGGTGCCTAAACGAGGATCAGCTTTGGGAAACTTTTCAAATGTAAAACGGGGGACTTTTGTAACTATATAGTCTATAGCGGGTTCAAAGCAGGCGGGGGTAACCGCTGTAATATCATTTCTAATCTCATCTAATGTATAGCCCACCGCAAGAAGAGCGGCAATCTTCGCTATTGGAAAACCTGTGGCTTTTGAAGCGAGGGCGGAAGAGCGGCTGACGCGCGGGTTCATCTCTATAATCACCTGCCTGCCGGTTGACGGCTCTACCGCCCATTGAACGTTAGAACCCCCTGTTTCAACCCCGATCGCTTTCATAACCTCCATACTCTTATCTCTCATGAGCTGATATTCTTTATCGCTCAAGGTAAGGATAGGGGCGGCGGTGATAGAATCGCCCGTATGTATCCCCATGGGATCAAAGTTCTCTATAGAGCAGACGATAACGCAGTTTCCCAGCTTATCCCGCATAACCTCCAGCTCGTATTCTTTCCACCCTAAGAGAGATTCTTCTATTAAAACTTCACTGTTCTTGCTGGCGGCAAGCCCCTTTGAGACTATATCGATAAATTCGCTCTCATTGCGGGCTATCCCGCCTCCTGTGCCTCCGAGGGTGTAGCCCGCCCTTATAATCAACGGCCAACTGTCAAACGAGCTGCGGACAACCTCTATAGCTTCTGCTAAAGTGTGCACAGAGATAGATTTTGGCAGCTCAAGCCCTATAGATTGCATAGTTTGCTTAAAAACCGCCCTATCTTCAGCTCTATTTATACTCTCCGCTGTTGCGCCTATCATCTCGACGCGGTATTTTTTTAATATACCTCTCTCGGAAAGCTCCATAGCAAGATTAAGCGCGGTCTGCCCCCCTAGTGTAGCTAATAGGGCGTCAGGGCGCTCCCTTCTGATAATTTCAAGGATAATATCTGCGCTTAGCGGCTCAATATACGTTCTATCTGCAAAGTCCGGATCAGTCATTATAGTGGCGGGGTTAGAGTTTACAAGCACCACCTCATACCCCTCTTTTTTAAGGGCTTTGCACGCCTGAACCCCTGAATAGTCAAACTCGCACCCTTGCCCGATTATTATAGGACCGCTGCCGATAAGGAGTATCTTTTTTATATCAGTTCTTTTCGGCATATCTTTTTTGCGCCTTTTCTACGTGCATTAGAAGGGTGGGCTTATTGACTGCGCCGAAGATTGTGGCGTAATACTCGCCGTCAGGGTAGTAGATAACAGTTGTAGGGACTTTGTCTGCAAAGAGCCGCCGCTGTAAAGTTTCATCTATAACAAATGTGGGGTAGTTTACCTTATAGCGCGATAAAAATCTATCCAACTCCCGCCTATTTTCATCTATGGAGAGCCCTACTATTTCGAAGTTTTCACCGCCGTCTTGAGCGTAAAGCGATACAAAGCCGGGCGTCTCCGCCGCGCAAGGCGGACACCATGAAGCAAAGACATTTACCACCAACACCTTTCCTGAGCGTTCACTCTTTATCTTTTCATATTCACTCTGCCCTATAGCGTTCTCTCTACCGCCGCTGCAAGCTGTAATTAAGGCTAGAATAAAGGCGATAAGGAGCAAAGGCGCTGTCTTTTTCATAAATTTTCTCCAACGCCGCCTGCAAGGCTCGGGAGTATCTCTTTAATAAAGTATTGCGCGCTTGCAAGGGGAATCTTTTCTATTTTAGCTTTTATTATACCGTATTTTTCGGCAAAAGGGACGGTATTTGAGAGCTTTATCTCCTGCAAACACTCAATTAGGGCGTCTATATTATCCGCTGCCGTCAATATCTTCCCTTCGGTGCTCTCGTCTTTCCCATCAAAAAAGAGGGTGCGGTATTCAGAGCGGAAAGGTTCAGAGAGTTCAGCTATCATATTCTCCACAAGGAGAACCTCCACCTTCTTTATAGTATCGTGAATATCTTGATTAACATTCTTTGTGGTGCTTATAACATCCCCCACCACCGCCTCAGGCACATCGTGGTTTAATGCTTTGCGGTATAGGAGCTTCCAATCTACAGTGCGCCCTAAGCTCTCTTCAATAAAGCCTAACATCTGGGCTATCTGAGCAACGCAGAAGGAGTGCTCCGCGACCGAGGCGCGCCGGTGCAAAAATTCGTTAGACCAACGCATAACGTTATTTAACTTTCTAAGATTGTCTAAAAGGAGTGCAAACACTTATATCTCCTTTGGTGCGGCTTATCATAGCCCACGCATTGTGATTATGGATCGATTCAAAATTTTCCGCCGCCGCCTCAAACCAGAGGATGCGGTTGTCGGCGTCTAAGAGCATTGTGGCGTTGCGCACCATATCTTCAGCAAATACAGGTTTATCGTAAGAGCGCTCGGTAACATATTTTTCATCTTCCCGTTTCAAGAGCGGATACACAGGAGAGCTCGCGGAACGCTCTGCATAATCTACAAGCTCTTCTATCCATACAAGGCGGTTCGTTCGAGCAGAGATAGTAATTATCCCCCGCTGGTTGTGCGCGCCGTAGGCGGATATCTCCTTAGAACAGGGGCAGAGCGATAAAACAGGCACTCTAACCGTCATTACACTGTCTAAAAGGGGTTCGCCTTCAACTTCGCTTAAAGTTCCGCTATAGGTGCAGTTATAGTCCATAAGAGCTTTTAGCTTTGACACAGGCGCCGCTTTCTGCATAAAATAGGTAAAGTTAAGCTCTATCTGAGAACGCTTTGCATTAAGAACGGTGCGGATGTCGCTTAAAATATCTTTCACAGTATCTATATGGACATTCTCTTTATGCTTGTCTAAAACCTCCACAAAGCGCGACATATGAGTACCCTTAAAATCTCGGGGGAGGTTTACGCTCATATTTATACTCGCCACAGTGCGTTGAGAACCGTTTACCCTATCTTTAACGGTGATCGGGTATCTTATATTGCGAATCCCAGCCTGATCGATATCGATCTGCCTAAGATCAGGCTCGCTCTGTATATCCCTCAATTTTATAGATCACCATCCGTTTTTATGCACCATCTCTTTTTTAAGATAGGTGCGCGCCGTTCTACTCTCATTTGGAACGCCTATAGAGATAATAGAGTGCACAACGACATTTGCAGTTAGCTTCAATATACGCAGCGTGCTCTCAACTTTTGCCTCATCATGATATATTGCAAGCCAAACCGCACCATAACCTAAACCGTGGGCTGCTAGGAGGATATTCTCCGCCGCGGCGGAGAGATCGTCAATAATTAAAGTTGGATACGGCTTTTTTTCGTTCTTATCATAAGAGATCGCTATAGCAAGAGAGGCATCCGCCACCATCTTGCCGTGAGGGTTCTCCTTTGCTAGTTGGGTAAGCAGAGCCCGATCATCTATAACTATAAAGTGCCAAGGTTGTTGGTTCGCGGCGGAAGGGGCGGCAGAAGCGGCGGTAAGGATCTTCTCTATATCGCCCTGCGGTATAGACGCACCCTCATGGTATTTGCGTATACTGCGCCTAGACATAATGCAATCAAGCATATCCATAATTTCTAACTTCCTTAATCAAAGATTTAGCTCTTATCTCATAAAAAGAGAGTTTTTGCAATAAATTTTGGGTTAGCGCAACAACTTAAGACGAAAGAGAGATATAAAATATATTAAACCTATAGGAATTGGTGAAAAAATTTTGTAAAGAAGCTATTTTTTCTATATTTATAAGCAAGTTGCATTGACGCTGCATCAGGATAGCCTCTTTACATTTTTCTTGACTTAATCTCATCGAAATAATATAACCTATAAAATATACTGGTTTAGTATGTTTACTATATTTAAGGAGAAAAAAGATGTCTAGGGTGATTAGGGTGAAAGGTTTTTTCAACAAGTTGGCGCTGCTTGCGGCGGTGTCGGCGGTTGTCTCGTGGGGTGCGGTTTATGCGGCGGAGATTACGATCTTGAATGTTTCGTATGATCCTACGCGGGAGTTGTATAGGGCGTATAATGAAGTATTCACAAAGTATTACAAAAACCTCACAGGCGATACTGTCATCGTCAACCAATCCCATGGGGGTTCGGGTGGGCAGGCTAGAGGGGTTATAGAAGGCAACCCCGCTGACGTGGTGACTTTGGCGGTAGGCTACGATATTGACGAGATAGCCGCTAAATCAGGCTTTATCGCTAAAAATTGGGAAACCCGCCTGCCTAACAACAGCGCTCCGTATACTTCCACCATAGTTTTTCTGGTGAGAAGCGGCAACCCGAAAAAGATAAAAGATTGGGATGACCTTATAAAGAACAATATCAAGGTTATAACCCCTGATCCGAAAACTTCCGGCGGCGCACGTTGGAATTATCTGGCGGCTTGGGGGTTTGCAAGGATTAAATACAACGGCGATGAGGCAAAAGCTAGAGAGTTTGTAAAGAACCTCTATAAAAATGTGGCGGTTCTTGACTCAGGCGCCCGCGGCTCAACGAACACCTTCGTTCAGAAAGGGCAGGGGGATGTTCTCTTAGCTTGGGAAAACGAGGCTTATCTATCTATAAACGAGCTCGGAAAAGGTCGTTTTGAAATAGTCTACCCGACTGTAAGCATCTTGGCTGAACCCTCTGTAGCTTGGGTGGATGCCAATGTTGAAAAGAAGGGGACGCTGAAAGTTGCAAAAGAGTATCTAACCTACCTTTACAGTAAAGAGGCGCAACGTTTAGCAGGGAAAAACTATTACAGACCCTCAGATCAAGAGGTTTTGAAAGAGTTTTCTGCACAATTCCCCGCCTTAAAGCTGCTCACCATTGAAGATGATTTCGGCGGCTGGGAAAAGGCGCATCAACTGCACTTTGTCGATGGCGGCGAGTTTGACAAGATATTTGCTGAACTTAAAAAGAGGTAGTTCGGAGCAAGATTTTAAGCAATAGGGGTGAAGGGGCGGCTGCCTAAAAATTCCCCTTCACCCTTAACTTTTTTGCGCTTGTGAAAACATGGTTTCACGAGCAGGGCCACGGGAGCGGCACGTTTGCGGAGTAAAAAAATTAAGGCTGCTGAGGACTTAAAGAAAGCGGACGCAAAATATATTGGGGATTATATAGATGCTAAAAGGGAAAAAAACAAGCGGTCTGCCAGGTTTCGGCTTAACACTAGGGCTATCCATGATGTATATGTCGCTTCTGGTGCTGATACCGCTGTTCTCCCTTATCCTATACTCTGTGAGGTTATCGCCTGGCGAGTATTGGCAGATTATCACAAACGACAGAGTGCTTGCAGCGTTTCGAGTCTCTTTCTCTTCGGCGCTCTTTGCCGCTCTTATTGACGGCTTCTTCGGTTTTATCATCGCTTGGGTTTTAACTCGATACTCTTTTTACGGCAAACGCGTTATCGATGCGCTTATCGATCTCCCTTTTGCCATCCCCACTGCGGTAGCGGGGATCACCCTCTCTTACCTTTTCACCGCTAATTCACGTTTGGGAAGGTTTCTAATGGATCATGAGATAGAGATCGGGCTTACAAACGCGGGAATAGTTATAGCTCTAACATTTATAGGGCTTCCATTTGTGGTGCGGACAGTTCAGCCTGTCTTGCAAGATTTTGATAAAGAGCTTGAGGAGGCGTCAGCCAGCCTTGGAGCAAACTTTTATAAAACTTTTTTAAGGGTTATCTTGCCTTCGATCGCCCCCGCTCTAATTACAGGCTTTGCTATGGCATTCGCCCGCGGACTGGGGGAATACGGCTCGGTTATCTTTATCGCCACAAATATGCCCTATGAGAGTGAGATTGTGCCGCGCCTAATTGTGCAAAAGCTCCTAAACTTTGACTATAAAGGGGCAAGCGCTATAGGAACAGCGATGCTTGCGTGCGCATTCACCCTCTTGCTGATAATCAATCTGCTGCAGCACCGGTTGCAGAGGAGGATAATTTGAGCACAAAGAAGGTTAATATAGAGCCTAGGTGGATAATGCCCGCGACGCTCGCAATCTCTCTAATATTCCTCTCTTTTTTTATATTCCTTCCGCTTATCACTATATTTTCAGAGGCTTTCAGCAGAGGGGCGGCATATTATTTCAACGCCTTGAAAGATAGAGACGTCGCCGCATCTATAAGATTAACCCTTATCACTGCGGCAATCTGCGTGCCTATCAATACAGTATTTGGGGTTATGCTTGCATGGGCTATTACAAAGTTTAACTTCAGGGGGAAAAATCTCCTTACCACCTTAGTGGAAGTCCCGTTTACTGTATCCCCCGTAATAGCGGGTTTAATCTTCGTTTTCCTCTTCGGCTCTTTTGGGTGGTTTGGGGGGATTCTTGAAAAGATGAACTTGAGGATAGTTTTTGCAGTTCCAGGGATATTCCTCGCCACCGCCTTTGTGACATTCCCCTTTGTTGTTAAAGAGCTAATCCCTTTAATGCACGATCTAGGAAAAGATGACGAGGAAGCGGCTTTAACCTTAGGTGCAAGCGGTTTGAAAACCTTTTTTAGGGTTACTCTGCCGAATATAAAGTGGGGGCTGTTATATGGAATTATCCTCACAAATGCCAGGGCTATGGGGGAATATGGGGCTGTAGCGGTGGTATCAGGGCTTGTTCGGGGTGTGACCACCACGATGCCGCTTTATATAGAGATTTTATATGGAGAATATCTTTTTGCTGCTGCGTTTGCAGTGGCATCGCTTCTCACGCTTTTAGCGATAATAACCTTAATTATAAAAGCGGTGCTTGAAAAGATAATTGCAGAGCAGAGAAAACGGAAATTTGCAGATATTTAAATTATTGAAGGGGGAGAGGTAGAGAGGGGGTCTGCCCCCTTTCTACAAAATTTTTTATGAGTATAGAGATATCACATATTAGTAAATGTTTTGATAACTTTACTGCCCTAAACGATATAAACCTTAGCATACCTGAGGGGCAGCTCACCGCATTGCTTGGACCTTCAGGTTCAGGGAAAACCACCCTTTTAAGAATTATAGCGGGGCTTGAAACGCCGGATGAGGGGCAGGTTAAATTTTTTGGGGTTGACGCCACAAATAAACAGAGTAAAGATAGGAAGGTGGGCTTT
>JAISNW010000110.1 GCA_031276055.1 Deferribacteraceae bacterium
CTCTCTGCAACGGTCAAGGCATAATCGGACGGGGTCTGCGGAAAGAGGAATATAAACTCTTCTCCGCCGTAACGCGCTACAACATCTATCTCGCGTATTATTTCGCGAATCTTGCTGGAGATGGTTTTAAGGCAGTTATCCCCTGCAATATGCCCATAGGTATCGTTAAAACCTTTGAAGTGGTCTATATCGAGCATAGCAAGGGTTGCTATTCCGCCTATCCTCTGCATCCGTTTTATCTCTGTCGCCGCTAGATCAAAGAATCGGCGTCGGTTGAATAGGTTAGTGAGCGGATCCTTCTGCGCCAACTCTTGAAAACGTCTTCTGCTCTCTCTAAGCTCATTTTCAAACTCGTTGCAGATTTCTATCTCTTTATTCAGCTCTGCCGTTGTGTCTAAAAGAACATCCTCTGCGGCGTTTTTTCTCTTTAACTGCGTAACTATAGAGTTAGAAAAAGCGATAAGCACCAATAACATTAAAAGCCAAACCGCAATATGGCTGCCGCCTATAGGGATAATATCCCTCTTTATGATCTCCAAATATGGAGCGTAAGGGATGCGAACAGAGATTGCGCCGTATCTATCCCCTGCTTTTAAGCCTGTGTGGCAGCTTATGCAGCTTTCACGGATAACAAAAGGGGAGATATAGCGCGCCGAACCCGCAGGCGATCTGGGGCTGCCCATTACTTCAAACTTCTCGTTCAGCCTACCGTTTTCAATCTGTTGAAGCGCCGACATCTCCCAGTCATCAGCGGCGTTTTCAGGGTTTGTAGGCGTTGAGCTCACAATCTTTCGGGTTATCCCATCGACGCTCGGTTCAAACTCGTGAACCAAACGTGTAACATAGGTGGGGTTCAGACGTGTAAGACGAGTGCCATCCCGCGCCACAAGCTCCTGCAGCTCTTTTGGGAGGTTAGCGTTGGGCGGAACGCGGCTGGTGGTTATGGTAAATATATCTCCAAGATCAGAGATAAAACCTTCATATGTAAAATCAGCCTCATTAAGGGCTCTAACCTTTATCAAGATATTATTTTGAACTGTGGAGATTGTCTTCACGTAATAAAACCAGAGAGAAAAAGCGATAGCCGCCGTTACCAACAGTACCATAAAAAATGTAACTACTCGTATACTACGCAATTCTGAGCGCCGCTTTTTTTCTAAATTAACGATGTTGGTTTCAACCAAAGTCCAACCCCCAAACTAAACTGTCTAATGAATACACCATTTTTTATAAACAGTCAATCTAAATAAGTTAAATAACTTTCACCTCATCAACCTTGCTTATATGGCGTTTTGAGTGAATCAGAGTTTATCTTTTACTCATAACGTTTCCCGCGCTGCAGCCATTTCTGCACCGACTCTGCCATAATTTATTGGTGACATCAGGATAAAAATGTTATAGATTTACCCCAGATGTTTAATAGGCTTAAACGTAAGAAATTCTTTTCAAAGTGGATGGAGTTGATGAAGCAGATGGTCACTCTCTCGGTGCCGCCTGATAAGTTAGCTCTCTCTTATGCAATAGGAGTCTTTGCGGGCTTTACCCCATATATAGGTTTTCAAACTTATATAGGGCTTGCCCTTACAACTTTGTTTAAGGCGCCGTTTCTTCCCGCTCTTATTGGGATAAATATAACAAACCCTATAACAATTCCGCTAATATTCGCCTTCACCACTAAGATAGGGATGCTCTTTCTCGGCATCGAGTTTGATATAGATTTCACATGGAAGAATGTGAGCTTTTCAACCCTAATTCATGCGGGGAAGACTCTCCTCCTCCCTTTTATAGTGGGCACGCACCTAGTGGGAATCATATTAAGTGTATTTACATATTTTACCGTTTACTATATAGTTAAGAGGTATAGAAAGCACCATACGGGGGGGCGGTATGTCTGAAATTATCGCTATAGCAAGCGGTAAGGGCGGGGTTGGAAAGAGTTTTTTAGCCTCCTGCCTCGCCATCTCTTTGGCTGCGCTCGGGGAGAAGATTCTCCTTGTAGACGCCGATCTAGGCGGAGCGAACCTCCATAACTTTTTAGGCTATAAATTCCCGCCGACAGGTCTATATAACTTCCTAAGGGAGAAGTTCAAGATCGATGAGATCATCACCAAAACAGATGTAGGGATAGACTTTATCGCAGGTTCAGGCGATGTGCTGGGGATGGCGCATATCACTAAGGCGGAGAGGCAGCGTTTTATAGATAAAGTCGCAGAATATGACTATAAATATGTTATATTAGACCTAGGAGCAGGCACAAGCTATAATATGGTAGACCTCTTTAACTTAGCGGCGAAAAAGATTATGGCTATGAACAGTGAACCTACCGCCATTGAAAACGCCTATGGGTTCTTAAAAGTTGCTGCTTATCGATATATTGAACGTTTTCTTGCAGCAGATTCTTCCTTTCAAGATGTGAGCAGAAGACTCCGCAATAAAAGTGTAAGCTATAAGGGGTTAGATGACGTCGTTCAGGCGGTAAGGGAGGTAAACCCCGATAAAGCTGTTGAGATAGATGAATTTGCCAATGCCTACAAGATCGGGATAACGCTTAATATGGTTAGGTTCAAAAAAGAGCTCAACGTTTTTTACGGTTTTGAAACGGTAGTGAAGAAATACCTAAAAATTCAGGTGGAGAAGTTAGGTTTTATCCCCTTTGACAACAAGGTTGGCGAGGCGGTGCGGTTAATGCAGCCTTTCTACTATAATAACCGTTCTAGTGCGGTCGCAGCCTGTATTGATGATATTAGAGACGCCCTCCTAAAAAAGCTCTGACTAGGGGTTGTTGGCAGTTTTGAGTTATTTTAGCGGGTTTGTTATGAAGTCTAGCTCATTGGCGTTAAAATCCGCCCTTTTTACCTTTCTTCTAGGGATGGCTGTATCTATCGTTTCTGCCCTATTTCTGCACCTATATACCCACTTGCGCATCCACAAAGTTGTAAAAGACTATCTAACCCAAAAAGTAGAGAGCCTAGCTTACAGCATCTCTGAAGATGCAGCAGAGGCGGAGTTGGCAAGAGACGCCCGCACCCTTGATGTTGATTATATCTTTACAGCAAAGCTCACCCCCCAAGATGAATACGTTATAGTTAAGATATCTTCAGGAAAGAGCGCCGCCTCCCTTATGGAGAGCTTAGCTAACCGCCTAAAGAGCGACATTATAGATGATATAGCAGAAAACACCTTTCTATTGAAAAGCAGCGAGGGAGATTTTTATACAGCATACAGGCAGATATGGAAAGCCACAGATGTATATATTGGGGTTATCCTTGATAGATCGAAGACGGAAAGGTTGATTACGAAAAGCTATCTCCCTCTGTTCGCTCTGTTCGCTTTATTTCCGCCAATCATGGCGGTTTTAGGGTTCTTTATCGGCAGGATGCTTGAAAAACCGCTGAATCTTTTATCGGAGCAGTTAAATGATCTAGCAGATGAGAGGCAGGCGAGCCCCGAAGATAAAAAGCTCCCACCCTTTGTTATGCGGGAGCTGCTGTTAATTAGAGAGAAGGTGTTGAAAGCCCACCATGAATACAACCTAGCAAAGCAGAGCTATGAAGAGAAATTGGAGAGCATCGAGAAGATAAAGAGAGAGTTGGAGCAGAATACAAACAGCAGGGCGGCGCTGCTTGAATCTGACCTAGAAAATCTAAAGATTGATAGGCAGCAGGCAGCCAGCGATCTGGAGCTGTTGGAGAGGAATTTTTTATATCAGACAGGCTATACAATGAGCGGCAATCTGATACAAGATATTTTAAGCGGCTTGCAGCTGCATTTTAACCAGATGTTAGAGAGTCTAAAAGCAGAGAGCGCTTCTGCCCCATTCAATATAAATGAAGTGATTCAGCGCCTTGAAAAGATGCAGACTTTTTTTGAACCCTTTTTTGCAGTGGAGTTTATCCGCTTAGAAGAGGCAGCGAAACTTACATGCGCTCTTTCAAAAGTCCTCCTTCTGCATAGGGTAAAGTTAAACTGCCATATAGCCGAGAACGTTAAAGGATTTCTTGTCCCTCAGGAGAGTGTAAGGGTTTGCGCCGCCGCCAGCTCTCTATTAATATCTATGTCAACATCTGGGCGGGAGATTAATATAGATGTATCTAGGCTAAATCTTTCAGAAAACCAGCTAGGAGCGCTTATCGCCATTAAAGTGCTTGAAAGCGGGACAGCGGCAGTCGAAATAGACAGGGGGAGAACAGAGCAGCTGTCCAATTTAGCAGATACTCTCCCATATATCGTAAAGTTCTTGCTAAATGGGCGCTTCCGCCTAAGTAGAAACCCGCTCTCAGCAGAGATTCATCTGGCGTTGGTTCAAGATTCCTCTTTCTAAACCTCTTCGGATATCTTATCAAGTTCTCCGCTATTACGCATACTATAATAGCCTGTAGGAGCGACGATAATATGATCCAGAAGTGCAACCCCCGCATAAGCCAACGCCTTAAAGAGCTCTTTAGTAGAAAGAACGTCTTCGCGGCTCGGTTTAACATCCCCAGTAGGATGGTTGTGGGCGATGATGACGCCATATGCGTTGCGCTCCAGAGAGAAGGCGATTACATCGCGGATATTGATCGCTATCTCCCCAACCTTTCCCTGTTTTAAGAGCTTATTGTCTATCAATCTATTTTTGGCGTCAAGCAATAGCACAGCCAACACCTCTTGAGAGGAATCTGCTATACGGGATTTGAGGTAGGTGTATACACACTCTAGGTTTGATAGGTCTAACGGCTTTTTCTCTATCTTTCTGTAAAGCGAGCGGTCAATAAACTCTTTTAAGAGCTCGAAGAACAGCTCTGTTTCCTCTCCAACTCCATTGACCCCCTTAATCGAAACGATCCCCCCTTCAAAGATATTGCCTAGATGCCCTGCCTGTTTTAATATATCTCTAGCTTGAGGTTTAACATCACGTCTTTTTATCACATAGCCCAACAACAGCTCCAAGAGTTCAGCATCCGCTATAGCGGCGGGCATAGCGGTAAAACGTTCTTTCAAACGTTTTCTATGTTCAAAATACGAAGGCTTATCCATCGGTATCGGTTAGGTCGTCTAAATTTTCGCGGCGGCGGATCAGCTTAACGTTATCGCCGTCCACTAAAACTTCTGCTGCAAGCGGGCGGGCGTTGTAACGGCTGGCCATGCTGAAGCCGTAAGCGCCTGCATCCATAAGGGCGATATAATCGCCCTCTTCAACTGTGGATATTTTGCGTTCTGCAGCAAATATATCAGATGTTTCACAGACTGTTCCCACAATATCGCAGGTGATAGAGCCGTCTCTCAAGGTCAGCGGATAAAATTCGTTATAGGCGTCATACATCGCGGAGCGGATATAATCGTTCATACCACCGTTTGTAATAACAAAGGTTTTGCCCCACTCGCTCTTTATATACTCCACTTTTAGTAAGAGAACGCCGCTTTCGCCTACTAAGAAACGACCTGGTTCTAAGATTATCTTTGTTCCCATAGCTTTAAGAATAGGGGTTGCAGCAGCTTTATAACGGTTAAAATCAAAGGGGCGGTCTTTTTTATTGTAGGGGATGCCGAAACCTCCTCCTAAATCCGCCGCCCTTATATTAAAGCCTTCCTTCCTAAGCTCCGCTGTAACCCCTGCTATCGCGCTCATAGCGGCTAAAAACGGCTCAGGCGAGAGAATCTGGGAGCCGATATGCACATCTACTCCGATAATATCTATATTTTTCAGCTGTTTCAACATTTCAGCGGATGTAAGGAGGTTCTGAACGCTTATCCCAAATTTCACCCCTCTTCTGCCTGTGGTTATCTTTGCATGAGTTCTCGCCTCAACATCAGGGTTTATCCTCACGCCGACTGGAGCAATAACCCCTCTCTCCTTTGCAACGTCGTTAATCCTTATTATCTCGGGGATAGACTCAGCGTTAATCATAAAGACGCCGTGGGTAAGAGCGTAGACGAGCTCTTCTCTGCTCTTTGCCACCCCCGCAAAAACCGCCTTTCGCGGATCGCCGCCTGCTTTTAGATATTTATAGAGCTCGCCCGCAGATATAATGTCCGCTCCAAAAGAGAGCTCTGTCATCATCTTTAAGAGGGTGAGGTTGTTATTCACCTTCACTGAATAGGCTATTAAAAGATCATCTATATCAGATAGGGCGCGGGTAAGCTGCCCAGCGCGCTCTCTTATCAGGGAGGCGGAATACACATAGAGGGGGGCGCCGTAAGCCTCGGCAATATCCCGCAATGAAATCCCTTCGCAATATAGGTCGGC
This sequence comes from Deferribacteraceae bacterium, assembly GCA_031276055.1. Lineage (GTDB taxonomy): Bacteria > Chrysiogenota > Deferribacteres > Deferribacterales > JAISNW01 > JAISNW01. The sequence continues at coordinate 6,227 of JAISNW010000110.1, forward strand.
ATCGATATATCTATACATTAAAACCTCGTTTAGCGTTTATAGCCCTTTCTGCCTCGTCTGCTGCACGCGCCGCGCAGTCTTGCATAGAGAGCCCTCCAAAATAGTTGCCTAAAAGGTGGAGATTTTTTATCCCTTTTAGGAGCTCTTCAACCTTTTTCATCCGTTCAACGTGCCCAGTGAAGAGGCGGGGGAGGCAAAATCGTTCAGTTTGAGTGAATATATCCGCTTCAGGCGCTATCTGCAAGAGCGGTTTGAGCTTTGAGAAAGCATCATATATATTATCCTCTCCATCCAGAAAGTGCAGCGCAGCTGCACGATATTCATCATCTGCTGTTTGATCTCTTGAAACCGCCCCTCTGAAATCGCCATCCCTTGAGATAATATACCCAAAAAGAGGGAAAGTGTAATCAACTTTCTTTGCAGCAAAGAGCAGCGCGCGGGAATTGGAGGCAGGGATGGAATTTAATATCTTTGGAATATCCCCCGCCCACTCTAAGAGCTTTGCAGCCTCTAAAGCGTCAACGGCGATTACCAGCCGCTCCGCCCTGATCTCTTCGCCGAGAGATGTTATAACAGTATATCCGTTATCGGTTTTTATCGCCTTTTCCGCCGCTGTTGACAAGTTGACCGTTATATTGTCTTGAGCGGCGATCTTCTCTATCAAGGCGGATATTCCGCCTGTAAGGGTAAAAGAGCGCGGATAGTCCGTTCTCTTCGCGCTGCGGCGTTTCATGATTATATCCGCCGCAATTTCAGAGGCGTCTTGACAGATTATCGCGCTTAGGGCGGGGAGGATCACCCGTTCATAATTTTTACCGAATATAGAGTAATACTCTCGAACGCTCTTAGCATCTTTAGTGCAGAATGGGAGGCGCAGCGCCCCTCTTGCAAGCCCCCATAGAGAGAGCTGCGATGCTATAGAATAGAAACTGCCGCCCGCTTTAATGAGATAACCGCGGCTTTTATTGGCAATAACGGAGGAGGCGGGGAAAAGCTCATCTATGATCCTTATTAACGCTAGATAGCTGTTATAGATGGTATGCGCCCCCAGTTCCGCAAAAAAAGCTCCCCCAAACGGTCGGACGGTGTGGATCGCCCCGCCGAGACGGTCTGCCTTTTCTAAAATTAGAACTTTGCCGCTTTTTGAAAAATGGTGGGCAAAAACTGCTCCGCTTAATCCGCCGCCGATAACGATAGCGTCAAACATCCACTATCTAACCAACTCTGAAAATTTCTTAAAAGCAGCTTTCACTGCGTTCATCACAGCGTATCTGAACCCCGCCTTTTCAAGCTCTGCAACCCCTTCAATAGTTGTGCCGCCCGGTGAGCAAACCTCCGCCCGTATTATTGCAGGGTGCACCCCTCTTTCTAAACAGAGTTTGCCCGTTCCATAGACGGTCTGCATAGCGATGCGCTGTGCAGTAGAGTGCGTGAGCCCTGCTAGAATGCCGCCTTCTACTAAAGCCTCAATGAGCATTGCCGTATAAGCTGGACCGCTCCCGCTTATTGCGGAAAATGCGGCGATGCTCTTCTCTGGCATC
>JAISNW010000014.1 GCA_031276055.1 Deferribacteraceae bacterium
TTTTAGCGGCGGTTCTCTACTATTTTGTCTACCGCAATGAATACCGCAAAACTTTTACAACTGCATACAGCGAATCTGCGAAGATCCGCCTTGAAGTCGCTGAACGTGTTCGCAAACTCCCTCTCAGCTTCTTTAACAATAAAGACCTAACAGAGCTAACAACCAATATCATGGCGGACTGCACATCTATAGAGCATACTATGAGCCATGTTGTGCCGGAATTTTTTGCTGCTCTTATATCTGTCGTCATAGCATCCTTGCTTCTCGCCTTTTATGATTGGCGGCTCTGTCTTGCTCTCTTTGCAGCGATGCCTATATCCATCGGCTTAATCTTTCTTTCAAGGAATATTCAGAAACTTTTAGGGGAGCGGCACGTTCAGGCGAAGTTAGCTGTTTCAGAGAAGGTGCAGGAATACTTAGAAGGGATTAAGGTAATTAAAGCGTTCAGTATGGCGGGGGAGAGGTATGCAGATTTAGACAGATCTTTGAAAGCGATGATGAAGCAAGCCATCAAATATGAGGGGGCGACAAGCATCTTTGTTGTGCTTGCCTCGATGATCCTACAGGTTGGGATCGCCCTTGTGGTTCTAACAGGAGTTCTTCTCGTTACTAACGGCGAGGCGGGTCCGGTAAAATTTCTCGTCTTTCTGGTGATCAGCGTTAAAATATACGCTCCCCTTCTGATCGCCCTAACGCTCTTGCCTGAGTTTTTTTATATGCTCGTTTCCACTAGACGGATGCAGGAGCTTAGAAAAGAGCCGTTGATGCAAGGGGATAAAGATATTGAATTAAAAAGTTTTGATATAGCTCTAAAAGATGTTTTCTTCGCCTATAACCAGAATGATGTGATTAAAGGGGTAAATATAGAGTTTTTACAAAATAAAGTTACTGCCTTGGTAGGTCCTTCAGGAAGCGGCAAAAGCACAATCGCTAGGCTTATTGCGCGCTTTTGGGATGTAAAGAGCGGCGATATTACTATATCAGGGATAAACATCCGCACTTTCAACCCTGAAAAACTTATGCAGTATATGAGTTTTGTATTTCAAGATGTGGTTCTCTTTAACGATACTGTGTTGAACAATATCCGTATAGGAAGGCAAGATGCAACTGATGAAGAGATTTTTAATGCAGCCCGCTCAGCGCGTTGCGATGATTTTATAAAAGATATGCCCGATGGTTATAACACCTTAATAGGCGAGAACGGTTCAACCCTATCAGGCGGAGAACGTCAACGTATATCTATAGCTCGTGCGCTCTTGAAAGATGCTCCTATTGTTCTGCTCGATGAGGCGACCGCCTCGCTTGATCCAGAAAATGAAACGTTGGTGCAGGAGGCGATCTCGGAGCTTATACATGATAAGACAGTCATTGTTATAGCACACCGCCTTCGCACCGTCTTAGCAGCAGATAAGATTATAGTTTTAGACAACGGAGAGGTAGTCGGAGAGGGAACGGGGGATGAGCTGCTTGCAAAAGTCGGACTCTTCGCCCGCCTTTACAGCATCCAAAAAGAGAGCGCAAACTGGACGGCAGGGAGGTTATAAGCCCCTCCGCACCCAAGCCGCAGACGGATAGTAAAATCAATGAATATACGATAACAAGAGCTTGATAACAAGTGGGTTCTAACGAGCGCTCCTATAAAGCTGTATGGCCCCGACTATTATTCAGATCAAGAGAAAGAGATAAACTGCCTTACTATTACAAGTTCACATCTGACATTCGGCCAAGAATATTGGGGGCAAGAATATCTTTTTCACTAGTGGTGCATACAAATATACTTGGAAACAATACGATATTATCACCCCAATCCCTGAATATGCAGCTGATCCGATATCGTATATAAAGAGCCATTTTCTAGAAATGATCGGCTATAATAGCCAATGGACAGACTAGCGGAGACGCTTTCACTTTTACAATGCAGCCTAGACAATCCACCCTTTCAACCTATCAACTTGAGCCGAAAAACGGGACATTCACCAAAAAGGGCGACTACCCCAATTATGACGCCGAATATACTTTCACTGCAACTGATGGAACGGTGTGGTACTTCTTCTATGCAACAGATGCTGAAATAAACGGTGCACTGAACTACGAAGACCAGCCTTACGCAGCAGGGTGGTACGTCTATCAATCATACAGCGACCCACAAGAGTTTAGCTATCTTAACGCTAAAGCCGCAGAGGATCTAATCAGCCAGTGGTAGCTGATGCAGATTAGCCGCCCATTGCTTGGAAACACTGATTAAAAAGGTGGTTTAGGCAGGGCGGCTTAGTTTGGCGCAGCAACAAAACAGCCGCTATAGCCCAAAAGGATTTTCTCTTTTTGATTGACAATAATTAGCTGCAAGTATTTAATGTGGAATATTTTACTAACTATATTTTACGCTAGAGGGGTTCTTTATGGGCGGATTGGATGAGTTGCTGCAGGTGTTGGTGTGTCCTAAATGTATGGGCAAGTTGATGCATGAAGGCGATTCTCTCATCTGCACAGTCTGCAAACTGCAATACCCGTTTGATGAGGATATCCCAATCCTCCTTATAGACCAAGCAAAACAGATAAAGATTGAATATGACGAATCGTCTTCTTAGGAAGTAAAGATGGAAATTTTGCTCGGTTCAACTCTGCGAGAAGTTGAAAGAGTTGCTGTTGAAGAGTATGCAATCCCAATTTCTGCTTTAATGCAAAATGCGGCGCAAGCTCTCTATGAAGTCTGCTCTGAAAAAGCGGGGGCGCCGCCTGCAAAGATACTTATATTGGCAGGTTCAGGAAATAACGGCGGGGATGCTCTAGCGGCGGCTAAAATCTTAATATCCAATGGGTATAATGTTTCAGTTCTTCTTGCAGCAGACTCCCGCCCCACTCAACTATGCGCCGCCCATAGAATAGCCTTGCAGGAGCTAGGTGCGGATATCTCCGAAATTTCGTCAAAAGA
>JAISNW010000179.1 GCA_031276055.1 Deferribacteraceae bacterium
CTCTTTATAGGGGCGATATGCTTTTTAATTACAGCTAGGGTGTTAATCGGCTTTGCAATATACTGCTCAATAGCCTCCTTAAAGGTTAAAAGCTCTGTTCCAATTATGCGCGCCCCGCCTTCAGTGGCGTTAATAACCTTGCCTGAATATAGGCTTATCTGCTTTTCATAGTATTGGAGGAAGTATTGAAACGTCTTTGAAGAGGTAACATGGGTTGTGAAGTTTCCAGGCACGAGCACGAGATTTTGCTGCTGCATATACGATTCAACTCGGCTGCCGTAGGTTGCGCCGTCCGCATGGGTGCGCCCTTCTTCAAAGGCGAGGTCTTGTCCTATCAAAATTATAGGGTTGCAGCCTAGATAGGCAAGAAGCGCAAAAGCCATATTGCCTGAAGATGGACCGGTATCTATAACTCCTTTTTCTATCTCCAACCATTGAAAAGTGGCAAAAGGGCGGTAGACTATAATCTTCTCTCCTGGATAGGCTTCATATGTAGCAGGATCAACCACCGGACACGCCGCTAGATATATATCTTCCAGATCGCTCTTCACAGCGCCCTCAAACAGCTTTGCTGTCGGCAGCCCTCGTTCCAGCGATGTTACAAGGTGCGGTCTATACCCTTTATCGAGCATAACTTTTAGGGAGGCATCCGCCGCCGCTATCACCGCTCTATCTTGAAGATCTGCTAAGAGATCGATATTTTTGTTCAGTGAAGGCCCCGTGGCGACCACTATACCGGGCTTATCCTTAAAAGCGCCTTTCAGCTTTATAATTCCGTCATAGTCAATTATAGTATTAATATTTCTAAAGGTGTTTCTAATACCTATGAGCGAGTCGTCCGGGGCGTTGCCGAAGTGCATGAAAGCAGCGGAAACACTATCCCTTAAAACTTTAACGCAGGAGGAGTAATATTGCATATTCTTCCCTATTGCACTTTCAAGCTCCACAATATTAATCGCCTTTAGATAAAATTTCGTATTCCCCTGTTGAAGCCCATCGAATAGTGTTGGGAAGAATGCGGGAGGCGCAAGGATAAAGCATAGAGTAACCCGCTTGCTATTGATAAGGGAGGTGTAATCCTGAGCGGAAAAGGCAGTTTTAATGAGCTCTGGATCATGTTCAAAGATAATAATGCACTCAATAGCGCCAGGGTTGGCGTTGATATGCGCTATAACGTGGTAGCCTAACCCTAAGCCCAGAAAAACCGTCAATTGCGGCAAGCGCATATTCCGCCTAGATAGCTCGTCTGCCGCCGCTGCTAAAGGATCTACCGCATTATAATAAGATTGCTTGCTGTGCAAATCCGCTAGATTAGGGTTTTTCCCCTGACTTTTCACCACAGAATAACGTCCTGTAAAAGGGGCGTTTCTCACCAACGAGGCATATTGAGGATAGCGTTTTGTTAAAGCGCTCATATTTTTTTCAAAGATATTCAAAAATTAACCTCTCCAGCTTTTATGCTTCGTCAATAATTTCTGCTGCTAATTTTCCACACCTTTATGATTATCGGGCTTATATACATAAAGAGTATATGGTTTGTCAAATAAAAGGAGGAGCCGCTCTAAATCTTTTTTGGAAAGGGCGTTTAGCTGTTCAACATAAGCATCTAAATGGTTAAAGCCTAAGCCTAAATTCTTAAAAAAAGCTGTATACCAAGCAAGGCGGGAGTTCGTCTCTATATCTGAGAGCAGAGCGCCTATAAGATGGTTTTTAGCTTTTAAGATATCTTCTTCAGTCAAACCTTGCATAATGGTTTTGTTGATCTGCTGCATACTTTTTACAGCATCATCAATATTTTCAGGCGCCAGCCCGATATAGCCTATAAGCCTTGAACTGCATAGGCGGGATGGATACATAGAGCTTACAGCGTAAGCATAGCCCTTCTCTTTTCGCAAAACGGTAAAATATCTTGAACTCATAGCGCCGCCTAAAAGCTCACTCAACAGCTTAACAGCAGCAAAATCTTCTGAGGAGGCGGCAGGGGCGGTATAGGCAAGGAATAGCTTGGCCTGTTGAATTCTAGAGTCAAAATCCTCTGAGGAGGAGACGGCTTTAATATCTGATCTGGAGCAGTCTATCTTTATCGGCTCTCCTTTTGGAAAAGCCGATAATATCTGAATAACCGCCTTTTCTTGAGCAGATGTGAAGTTGCCGACCAGAACGGCAGTCATATCTGCACCATGAAACGAGAGATCATAATAATTCTGCATATCTTCAAATTTTAACTTCTCCACCGTTGCAGACGTTCCGTTAATTCTTAGGGAATATGGATGGTTTGGATAGGAGGCGGCGTTGAAGTTTTGAAATGAGATGGTGTTAGGTTCATCTTTTTCCGCCTCTAACTGCATTAACAATAGGTTCTTTTCGGTATTAAAAACCGCCCTATTAAAGCTGGGGGATAAAAGCTGTGTTTTAAGCGGTGCAAGGAGCTTGTCAAAATTTTCAGTGGCTGCAGATAAAGAGAACTCGAAAAAATCGGCGGCAGAAGCGGCGTTCAGAGAGCCGCCCAAAAATTCACTCTCCCCTAACAGTTTGCCGCTCTTAAACCAGACGCTTGAAAAGAGCGAACCTACCCCATTATTTTGAACATCCTCTCTAAAAAGCCCCCCTTTAATCATTATAACAAGGGTTGCTGTGCCGGTGTAATCCCTTTTAATAGAGCTGTATTGGACAGCGTTTGCAAGAACTTTTTCATCTGCAAAAGAGAGTGTATGCATAAAGATCACCATAAGAAAGATAACTTTTTTCATTGTTTTGTATATACCTTCCTCCCATTTATTGTAATTTTCCCCTCTTCAAATAGAGATAGAACATATGGATACAAGATATGCTCCTCCTGAAGAATTCGCTTTGAGAGGGCGTCAACAGAATCGTCTTGATGCACCTCTACTGCTCTCTGGGCTATGATAGGTCCGGTATCTACCCCATTATCCACAAAGTGGACGGTGCAGCCGGTTATCTTCACCCCATATTCTAACGCCTGTTTCTGTGCATCAAGCCCTTGAAAAGCGGGGAGGAGGGAGGGGTGGATATTCATAATCCGCCCATAA
>JAISNW010000065.1 GCA_031276055.1 Deferribacteraceae bacterium
GGGTAACATTTAGATCGCTTCTCATATCTAAGGGGAACCTCCCAATATACATGAAGTTAATTCACTATACTAAACTTTACAATAGACGCTCTCTTTTTTCAAGAAATTAATACTAAAAGAGCAAAAAAGATTAAGCAGCCTAATTGCTTACATGCAATATATTTGTATTGCATGTAATTATTTACCCTTTAAGAAAACCGCTCTTTTAATTCTTAAACTTCCCCAGATGGAGAAAAGGATGCCAAGTGCGAATATCCAACCGCTCAACGCCCCCGCATGAATCCCGCTAAGAAGTGTTCCTATAGTGCAGCCAAGCGAGAGCATAGCGCCGAAACCGAGGAGAACTCCGCCGATAAAATTCAGCGCCGCCCACCTAGCTCTCGGCAGCCTTGCCTTGAAGCCGTCTGCACCCAAAGATGCGGAGAAAGAGCCTAAAATTAACCCCAATAGGAGCAAGTTGTCCGTATTGAGCCAGAAGTTTGACGGTAGAGAACCGCACCCTGCAAAGCCGTCCAACCCATCTAAACGGGAAGGGATTAAGGCGTATGCACTGCCGAAAGCGCGAACCCATGAGGCAATAGAGGCGGTAACGCCGAGCGGTTTTGTCCAAATTATGAGTAGAAATCCGAGTATCCCTATAATTATTGCGCCTGTATAGTAATGCCACTTTTGTGCGAAAAAATGGTTATATAGATCGCTGAAATTTGCAGGCGGCTCTTCAACTCTATTTTCTGGCGGTTTTTTATCTGAAAATCTCCATACCAACGCTGCGGCTGCCCCCAAAAGTAAAATTTGCAAGGCGAGGGCGCCTGCATACCCTAGCCGTGCGGGGAGCCATATAATGGGGGTATAGGCTATCCGAATACTATACAGAGGATTCCACGCATTGAAAGCTAAGAAAAAGCCGAATGCAACCCCTAAAAGTGCGAAAAGCGAAGAAAACGCCCCTTCGCTAAGATGATACCAGTGTGCTGATATGCACGATCTTGACAGAACCATGCCGATGCCGAAGATAACCCCCGCTAAAAAGAGGATCTCGCTTACCGGCCCAACATGGATGTCCGGCGGAATATTGTTTGGGGTCGGGTTCGGGATCCAACTTGCCATCACAATGGTATAGCCGATAGAACCCACCGCCAAAGCTATAATTAGGGCTAAAACGCCGTCGCAGTTCTTATGCTCTATATAATCTCTTATATGGCAGTAAAAACAGAAACGGCTCTTCTTCATAACAAAGCCGAAGCAGAACCCTATAATGAAAGCAAACGCCGTCACCCTCCCGCCTTCAAGAGAGCTTAAACAATAGGCGGCTATAATCGAGAGCGCAAAAATGATAGGTGCGCTTATCTTCTGCCATGATGAGTTTGGATTAGCCATAAATGTGGAATTAAGGGGGTTGTATGGGGGCGTAAGGGGAGTCCGCCCCCATACATTAACCCAAAACTATTTTGCAGCCCAGATAGTGCCTGCGGGGTTATCGATTGGAACAGCAACAGCATTGCCGTATTCTGTCCATGAACCGTCATAATTTTTTGCCTGCCAGCCTAAAATTTTAGCTAGAGCAAACCATGTGTGGCTAGAGCGTTCGCCGATTCTGCAATAGGTGATTACAGGCAGTTTGCCGTCCACGCCAACGCTTGCATAGAGCGCTGTCAACTCCGCCTTTGACTTAAATGTTCCATCTTCATTTACAGCTTTTCCCCAAGGCACATTCACCGCACCTGGAATATGCCCTGCGCGAATGCTTAGCTCTTGAATTCCTGCGGGGGCAAATATTTTGCCTTCATATTCATCAGGGGAACGTATATCGAGGAGTTTGTATTTCCCATCGCCGTTTGCTGCGCCGACTACATCGCTAAGGCGGGCGCGTAAACTATTATTGGTTGATGCAACCTTAAAGTTTGTCGCCTTGTATTCAGGCACGCGGTTATCAAGCGGGCGGTTTTCTTTTTCCCACTTAACCCGCCCCCCGTCAAGCAGCTTAACATTCTTCACGCCGTAAATATCAAACACCCATGCACCCCACGCGGCAAACCAATTGTTTGTATCGCCATAGAGTATCACAGTTGTATCTTTTGAGACGCCCGCTTTAGATAGGAGCTTCTCGAAATCGGCTTGACTTACAATATCCCGTTTAACCTTGTCGTTGAGGTCTGAGTGCCAAGAAAAGTTGACAGCTCCCGGAATATGCCCCCGCTCATAAACGCCGGGGTTTACACTCACTTCGATGATGCGAATCTTGCTGTCTTTAAGGTTTTTAGCAAGCCACTCGGTGCTGACAAGCGGCGACTCAGGCGCCGCCGCAAATGCGCGTACAGCCAAGAGCCCTGCAATAAGGGCTGCTTTCAAAAGCACATTTAAGCTAGATAATAGATCTTTCATAATCTCCTCCAAAAAAATACATAGTTTAGCTTAGCACTAACTTACTGATACTCAAGGTAAAAAAGGTAATTTTTAAGGTTTTGCAGAATAAAGATTGAAAAGGAAAATATCTTGAAAAGTTCTTGTGTAAAAATTGTAAACGGTTAGGCGCAACGGCTAAAACAAGATAGATGTTGCCGCTGGATGCTAAAGATAGAAAAGACGAGGATTTAAGCGGCAGACCTAATTAATATCTACTAGAACAATCTCCGCGTAGCTGGAGGTGCGGAAAGGGAATCCCCATGTTCCTAAACCGCAGCTGACAATCAGGTTATATCTTTTCAGTTGAAATTCCCATAACCCCCACGCCTTTGGATATGCAAACTTCAAAAAGAAGTTTATAGGAAAGATCTGTCCGTTATGAGTATGCCCTGAAAGCTCTAAAAAAACATTATTGTTTATAGATTCCAGAACATCTTTTGTGCGGTGGGTGAACAGAAGAACAGGGTACCCCTTTTTATCGCTTGCTAAGATAGTGCTTAAAGGCTCTCGCGGCTGTGTGGTAAAATCTCTGCGGTAGCGGTAGTCTTGCCTGCCTACTACGGTGATTGCCAACTCATCAAGATTAATGTATTGATCAAATAGAACTATCATCTTAGATTTTGAGTAAGAATATATAGCGGGGATAGTATCGCCGCCGTAATGCTCGTGATTGCCTAAAACTGCATAGACGCCGTAACGCGCTTTAAGTTTGTTGAACACATTCACCATATCTTTCTCGTCATACGGCTTAATCTTTGAATCGATAATATCGCCCGTAAAAACCACAATATCAGGTTCGAGGGAGTTTATCTTATCCACCGCTTTTATTAGGCGGTTTCTACTTGTATAGCTAGTTATATGAAGATCAGATATCTGCACAATCCGCAGCCTCTCCCCATTTGCAACTCTTGGATCGGTTATATGATACCTAGTTACAAACGGATGCCACGCTAGGAAAAACCCTACCGCCGCTTGAAGCATCGCTAAAATAATGACTAGCTTTCCCACAAGG